>CAJXUM010000083.1 GCA_913060855.1 uncultured Lewinella sp.
CACTATCCTCTTCGTCGGCAGCGTCAGATGTGTATAAGAGACAGGTCCTAACTTTAGCCTATAATGGCGTTTTCCAATCAGAGGTGGGCCGCTATGATCAAGTCGCGCAACGCGGCTATCAGCTGTATCAATTTGACCCTCAAAATAGAGAATTGGCCTACGCCAAATGGGAAGTAGCAGGGAAAAGTCCGCTCTGGCAACAGCTAAGCTTGACAGCTTCTTGGCAGAATAGTAAGGAAGAGCGGGATAAGCAAAGGGAAGGCTCGACGACTTTACGGCAGGAAAAAGATGAGGTCCGCACTTTAGGGCTAAGTTTAGCCCTGCAATCTTCCTTTGGTCCGCATTGGCAAGCTGTGAGTGGCTTGGAGGTGTACCAAGACGAGGTCCGCAGCTCCGCCTTTGACCTAGATCAGCAAACCCAAGCCATCAGCCCACGACGTGGCCTATATCCCGCCAAGGCTACCGCACTTAACTGGGCAATCTATCATTCATGGACCTATCAAAACAAAGCCTGGACGCTAAATGGAGGCCTACGCTTTAATGGCTTTCAGCTCGAAACAGAAGATGAGCAATTCACCAAAGTCGAATTATCCCCGACAGCCTTGGTTGGCCAGCTTTCTCTGCGCTACGCCCTTCACACCCGACATGCCCTTACCGCCGGGCTCTACTCCGCCTTCCGCGCCCCCAATATCAATGACTTGAGTAGCTTTGGTAGCTTCGATTTTGGTATTGAAGTACCCACTGGCGATTTAAAACCGGAACGCAGTCTGAATATGGAAGTGGGCTATAAATTCGAAGGCCCAAAGGCCCAAGCTCGGCTACAATTGTTCCGAATGAATCTGTCTGATTTAATTGACAGAGTCCGTGGCAGCTATCAGGGGCAAAGCCAGTGGGAAGGACAGGATGTATACTATAAAGCCAATGTCTCTTCGGCCTATGTACAAGGCTTTGAAGCTGATGGTTCATGGGCCTTGTCTCGGTTTTTACAAGCTCGTGCAAATATGACCTATACCTTTGGAAAAAATGAAGCAGCCGATGAACCCCTACGTAGAATACCTCCTTTCAATGGTCAGTTAGATCTGACTTACCAAGGAGAAAGTCCCTTTTATGCTCAGGTTCAATATGGATTTGCGGGTAAGCAAAATCGCCTGTCGGGTGGAGATATTTCAGATCATAGAATTGATGCCGATGGTACGCCAGCTTGGTCTATTCTCAACTTCAATTTAGGGTATCAATTCCAAAATATCCGATTGAATGGCGGTATACAAAACATATTCAATGAAGCCTACCGCATTCATGGCTCCGGCGTGGATGGGGTGGGAAGAAGCTTCTGGCTTTCCTTGCGTTGGGATTGGCAGACTAAGCTATCGAAATAGCTTTTAGTTATCTTTATTCAAAGCGACTGAATAGAAGCACAGAAAGACTTCAGAAGTGGGTTGGTCCATACATGTTGGCGAGAAGCTCTTGCTTGTTTGCCTATTTTGGTGACGAGTTCCAGCTCGCTTTTATTAGTCCGGCGAGCTGGAGCTCGCCACTTTGGACCGCATACCAGCAGGAGCTGGTAGCGAACAGCTCATATTAATAGAAACGTCCTAAATAAATCATAGCATGAGAGTCCTGATTCTTTTATTTCTTGTTCAATTGATGTTCCTACAATCTTGTGACCAGCAGCCATCTGATCAATTAAAATTGGATACCATTCAACATGTATTGGTCATCGGCGTGGACGGAATGAGTCCAGATGGTATACAGCAAGCCCATACACCACACCTCGATCGGCTTCGAACCGAGGGTGCCTACACTTACCAAGCTCGGGCTGTCCTCCCCACTAGCTCTTCGCCCAATTGGGCATCGATGATCATGGGTGCTGGTCCAGAGCAACACGGCATTACCTCCAATGCCTGGGCACGTGATGATTTTACTTTACCTACCAATGCGGGAGATGAGAAAGGATTTTTCCCTACCATTTTCACCCTACTGCATGACCAGCGACCCGAAGCGGAAGTTGGAGCTATTTATCATTGGAAGGATTTTGGTCGCTTATTCGACTCTACGCATGTCACCTATAATCAGGCGCCTGCTTCGGAAGAAGAGACTGCGGCAGTGGCCGCTCAATATATCAAGGAAAAGAAGCCTACTTTTTGCTTTGTTCATTTAGATCATGTCGATGGAGCGGGGCATTCCAAGGGACATGGGAGTCCAACCTATTACGAGGCTGTGAGTAAGGCTGATTCTTTAATCGGCGAGTTATTGATGGCAGTGGAAGAAGCAGGGATGGAGGAATCTACGCTTATTATTGTGACAGCTGATCATGGTGGATTGGGTTTTGGTCACGGGGGCGAGTCGCCGGAAGAAATGCTGATCCCGTTTATTCTTTGGGGTAAATCTATCAAAAAGGCGTATTCGATCGCCAGCACAGTCAACACCTACGACAATGCGGTCACCGCAGCTTTTGCACTTCAACTCGAGATTCCGTTGGCATGGATCGGGCGCCCGGTTAAGGAAGCCTTTCAAGGATCTCCTGTTCCCAAGATCAAATATCCGGTCAAAAAACTAGTGAGAATGCCTATTATCCATCCCAAGAAGATAGGCTTTGAACAAGCAGGAGGTTTATTTGTGGACAGCCTACCGACCTTGAATATCTCCAACCCCAACGAAGAAGGTGAGGTTCGTTATACCTTGGACGGGACTTCTCCGGATAAGGCTTCCGCTATTTTTACGAGCCCATTTCCACTCCAGCAAACAGCTATCGTAAAAACAGCGATTTTTGAGGGAGACAAAAAATTGAGTAAGGATGTCACTGGCTATTTCCGAGTGCACCAACCCACTCCAGCACATGGTATTCGTTACAAAAGCTACATTGTTGAAGGGATGGAAAAACTGCCCGATTTCGTCTCCTTAAAACCTGCTTCTCAAGGAAATACTTACGAATATAGTCTCGACCATCTTGATTTACCCCAACTCGAACAGATAGCTGTCACCATGGAAGGTTATATCGAAATCGATGTAGCCGGGCCCTATCAGTTTTATATTGCCTCTGATGATGGCAGTCAGCTCTGGGTCAATGATCAGCTTGTGGCGGACAATGATGGCAATCATGGCGTGATCGAACGCAGCGGTACAATAGAACTCCCCAAAGGACGTCATTTACTCAACGTCAAATGGTACAACAGCGGCGGCGGTATGGGGCTCTTCACTTATTACAAAGGCCCTAATACCCCCAAGCAATTGATTCCAGCGGAGAAATTGTACTTAAGAAATGACAAATAGTCTACCATACTACGGCACATTTTACGCCACCCGGGTTTAAAAGTTTAAGGTTGAAGGTTTACAGCAAGAAATTCAGCCCATAAACCTTCAACTTTCAGCTAATAAACCCTATTTGTCCAGTAGTATAATAGTCTACTCCTTCAAGGCTTTGATCGGATTGGCCCTTGCCGTTTTGATGGCCTGAAAACTGATGGTTAAGAAAGCAATGATAATCGCTAGGACACCCGCCAGTAGGAATACGGTCCAATTAAGATCTACCCGATAGGCAAAGTTCTCTAGCCATTTGTTCATCGCATACCAAGCCACCGGCGAGCCAATTAGCAAAGCAATAAATACCAATTTCAAAAAGTCTTTGGATAAAAGCGTAATCAGATTAGCAGTAGAGGCTCCCAGTACTTTGCGGATACCAATTTCCTTGGTCCGTTGCAAAGTAATGTAGGCGGCTAAGCCCAAAAGGCCCATGCAAGCAATAAAGATGGCCAATAAGCTAAACAGCCCAAAAATCCGTTGGGATACTTGCTCGGCGACATATAGTGACGATAAATCCCCTTCCAAAAAGCTATAGCGGAAAGGTTGATCGGGTGCAAATCGAGCCCAAATATTTTCGACTTTCTGTATCGTTTGCTGAAAATCATCGACTTGCAGCCGCAGAGACAATACATTACTAGCCCCCGTCTCATTTTCATTGTGGAAAAAATACACGGGAGAAATCGCCTGATGAAGGGATTGAAAATGGAAATCTTTTACCAAGCCGACGATAGTATAAGTCGTGAGCGTCTCTTCCCCGGTCTGAAAATCAGCATTGATGGTAATGAGTCGTTTACCGATCGGATCTTCCATCTGCAGCTCCTTGACCGCCGTTTCATTGATCAGCAGCGATAAAGAATCATTAAAGGCATCGGAGAAATTGCGCCCATCCAAGAGCTCCATTTCTAGGCAATTGATAAAGTCTTCATCAATGGTTATTCCACTACCAAAAGCAGTTTCGGTATCTCCTTCTTTACGAAAAGACGTTCCAAAGAAAGCTTCTCCAGGCATCGTATTGCAGCCCCCAACTTCCGAGACTTCTGGCAACTTGAGCAATTCCTCTTTGAAGGCTTCGGTCTGGGTATTTAGAACATTGGCGCCTCGGAGTGACAGCACTTTTTCCTGGTTGAAGCCTAGTTCTTTATTTCGGATAAACTGTAATTGATTGAACACAACAATCGTACTGATAATCAGCACCACCGAAATCATAAATTGGAATACAACTAAACCATTCCGTAAAGCGATTCCATGTCGGGTAGCCGTTAATTTTCCCTTCAACACTTCTATCGGTCTAAAGCGCGATAGTACTGCCGCCGGATAGATTCCTGCTAATAACCCAATCCCCACTGCTAGCAAAGGGAATAACACAATAGATTGCCAGCTCAACATCTGGCCTAGCGTAAAGGTCTTGCCAGATAAATCATTGAACAATGGTAGCATAAACACCAATAAAACCAATGATAAAATGAGGCTAAATAGGCTCACCAAAATGGCTTCTGACAAGAATTGATTGATCAATTGTTTAGGTCGTACGCCTAAGGTTTTCCGAATACCGACCTCTTGTGCTCGCTCGGTGGAACGCGCCGTAGACAAATTCATAAAATTGATGATCGCAATCACCAATATAAACAGACCGATGATGCCGAATATATAGTTTCGAGTCGTACTTCCTGGTGGTTTTAGCTCATTCTCCAAGTTGGAAGTCAAATAGATATCTTGTAGAGGTTGGAGATAGTAGTCATACCCATTCCCAGCCGTGATATAATCGTCATACGATACATTAAATTGGCGCTGGATCGGCCCACCGGCATATTTGCGCACCATTTGCGGAAACTTGGCTTCCAAGGCAGCAGGATCCGTACCTGGTTCCAACCAAAGGTAGGTGTAGGCAAAAAAGTTGACGAAATTCGGCGTTTGCAAAAAGTTAAAGCTGCTAGCCGAAATCAACAGATTAAATCGAAGGTGAGAATTAGCCGGAACATCTCCGCAAATCCCCGTTACCACTAAGTCATTGGGCGTTCCTGGAATATCCAAGACCTTGCCAATCGGGTCTTCCGCCCCAAAGTATTTGTTGGCCGCACTTTCGGTGAGGACAACGGTATTGGGCTTGTTCAAGGCGGTGGCTGATTCTCCAGACAGTAAGGGAATCGTGAACAGCTCAAAGAATTGGCTATCCGCCCACATGGCCTCCGGCTCTTCAAAAAAATTATCATTCGCCTTGAAAGACAATGCATTTCCCTGGAAGTAAAACAGCCGAACGGCTTCTTTGACCTCGGGCAAATCAGTCTTCATTGTCTCCGCATAGGAATGTGGAATAATCGCATAAGAACGCATTCGGCCCGGGTATTTTCGATCCAAGGCTACGCGATAAATATCTTCTCCTTTTTCATGAAATTTATCAAAACTGGACTCATCCCAAACAAACATGAAGATGAGTAAAAAGCAGGCCATACCGATGGCTAATCCTAGGATATTGATAAGCGTATATCCTTTTTTTCGCCACATATGACGAAAGGCGAGTTTTAGGTGATTTCGCAACATGATGATAACAGTCGATTGGTGGTATACTAAATATACGGTTTATTCTCGAAAATTGATGCCCGTAACCGGTCAATTTATTGACCAGGTTCAAAAAAGCCATGATCCAGGAGGCGGGGCTATTGATGCAGGTGAAAAACACCTGCATCGGCGGCGGAGCTGCATCGACGACGGAAGCCTGGCTTGCATGGCTCCCTCTTCTACCTATTCCCGCCGAAGCGTCTGCACCGGATTAAGCCGAGCAGCACGTAGCGCCTGAATGCTCACCGTCGCCCAAGCCAGCAATAAGGCCACCATTCCCACCAATACAAACAAAAAGACATTCACCGAAGTCCGATAAGCAAAATCAGCCAACCAATTCTGCATAAAGTAATAGGCAATCGGCGCCCCAATCAAATTGGCAACTACGACCATCCAAGTAAATGGACGATTGAGCATCAAAATGATATCCATGGAAGTTGCCCCTAGAACTTTACGTATTCCGACCTCTTTGGTACGACGAGCCAACATCAAGGTAGCCATTCCGAACAAGCCCATACAGGCAATAACAATAGCTAATAGGGTGGCCAAGTTGAGTACAGCCCCCAAGCGCATTTCAGCACGATAAAGACGATCCAGGTTGTCATCTACAAAAGCGAAGTTGAAGTCTTGTTCGGGGGCTACTTTAGCCCAAGCTGTTTCTATGGTGCTGACGGTCTGAGCAAGTGATTCTCCTTTGAGCTTGATATTGATCTTAGTCATCGGGAAATCATTGATGCCAACATCAGATATCACCCTATTGATGGCCACAGGATCCATACCAACCATCAAGGGTTCCACTTCATTATGTAGCGAACTAAAGTTAAAGTTTTGGGTAATTCCGATCAGATGAAATGACTCAAAAGGAGCAGGTAGTTGTTCTTCTGCTTGTTGTATACCAAACATATCAGCCATGGCTCTATTGATCACGACAGCTGTGCGCGCATCGGCCCCAATTTCTTCTGAGAAGTTTCGGCCGCTCTCCAATTCGATATCCATCATATCGAGAAAATCATAGTCCACCGTTAATTTACTAAACCAACGGAATTTTTGCGTCTGTGCATCCGTATAGCCCAATTGCATCCATCCAGGTACGCCAAGGGCATGTGAAGAGGTGCTTAGTTCAACTATATTAGCTTGCCCCTCCAATTCCTTTTCCAATAAGTCCGCTTTTTGTACGCCCTCCTGGTAGAAAGCAGAAAATCCTTTATCCGCTGTCGGAACAGCATTATACGGGAAACTCAAAATTTGTTCTTTATCAAAACCTAAATTAGCGGCTTGAATAAAGCGGAGTTGCTTTTGCATAATCAAGGTACTAGCAATCAATACCACCGAAAGCACAAACTGAAACCCAACTAAGCTACGCAGAATCAGGTTTTTCCGGCTACCTAAACTCGTCACCACATCTTGAAAAGCCATTTTAGGCGCAAATCCCGAGGTGACTACCGCTGGGTATATACCTGCTAAGAACCCTAGCCCTAGTGCAAAAATCAATAAGGAAAATAAGGTGGGAATAGAATAACTAATAGCGAGGCTTTTCCCCGCTACTTCATTAAAATAAGGCAAGGCTATCGCTGCTAGCACCACTCCTATCGTCACGGAAACAATAGCAACCAAGATGGCTTCGCTCCAAAATTGCTGCATCAATTGCGCCCGATTGGCACCACTCACTTTGCGCACCCCCACTTCTTTGGCTCGCGCGACCGATCGACCTACAGCTAGTGTTACAAAATTAATTCCGGCCAATAAGAGAATCAATATCGCCACGCCACCCAGGATATAGGGATAGCGGCCATCACTCACTTGTACGGCCCCTACTGGCATATCATTATTTAAATGTATATCCGTCAAAGGTTGGAAGCCTACTTCATACTCCCCCGCTTCGTATATATCGGCCACCAAACCATCAACATGGCTTTTCACCTTTTGCGATAATTCGGCTAAACTCTTTCCTTCCTGCAATAGGATGTAGGTTTCAGGGCTAACATTTTGCCAACTATTTCGTGCTCTTTCTGAGCTGATAGATTTAATATTTTCGAAAGGAATGACCATTCCAAATTGTAAACTTGAATTGGAAGGTGGTGCGGCGACTAAAGCCCCTACCTCGAATTGTTGCCAGTCCTCCCCTATCTGGATGGCTAACGTTCTCCCGACGGGCGATGCGTCCCCAAAGTACTTCTTTGCAATTGCTGGTGTCAGAATAGCTTTCTGGAGAGATTCCAAGCTTTGCACAGGATCTCCTGCTAGCGTTTGAAAATCAAAAGTCTTGAAAAAATCAGGATTGGTCAGAAAGATAGGTTCTTGATCGGTCAATTGTCCTTCCCGAACGCCAAAACTAGTAGATACGTAGCGGGGAACAGCTTCAATCTCTGGGAAATTACTAGCCAACTCCCGGCCTAAAATATAAGGGGTCACCGTATTGAAGAAGATTTCCCCTTCATAGTGCTCCTTTACCCACACTCTATAGATTTGATCTGATTTCTCATGAAATTGATCAAAAGTCCACTCTTCCTTCACAAACAAAAACATCAGAATAGCGACCCCCACACCCACCGCTAAGCCGCTGAGGTTGATAAAGGTATACAATCGTTCTTTCAATAAATGCCGAAGGGCTATTTTGAAGTAGTTGCGTAGCATAGGTGGTGTTTTAGTAAAATTACAATAGGTAATTTACTAAAAAGACACCGCTTTTATTGAAAGGTTGGAGGCAAATGCTAATTAACCAGCTCAAGCTGCGAGAAGCAAAGACAGGACAGGTACACAGCTGGAGCTTGTGTACCAAGGGTTGATGCAGGTGGAAAACACCTGCATCGGCAACAAAAATAAACCGCTGTGCCTCTGTGTTTAATTGCTTTGCGGCACTTCCCTTGAATGTCACAAAAACTCGCAACACCCAACCCGCAACAAGCCAACCAAACGCCCCTACCCCTCCTGCTTAATCGCTTCAATCGGATTCGCTAGGGCAGCGCGCAAGGATTGCCCCCCAATGGTCAAAATACCAATGGTCAGGGCTGCCAATCCTACAAAGGCAAATAACCACCAAGGAATCTCGGTTTGATAAGCGAAATCTCGGAGCCAAATCCGCAAGGTGTACCAAGCAATAGGTATCGCAATAGCGGTAGCCAGTAAAATCAATTTCAAGAAATCCCGGCTAATAAGGCCCATTATGGAACCCACAGAAGCCCCTAACACCTTACGAATACCAATTTCTTTCGAACGAAGGAATGTCGTGTACGAAACGAGTGAGAATAGGCCTAAACAAGCCACCAGGATCGCCAAAAGCGTAAAGAATAATAGAATTCTTCCAAATGTAACCTCGGATTCATAACTGCGCTGGAAGTCATCGTCCAAGAAGAAAGAACTGAAAGCATTTCCTGGAAAGAAATTATCGTATAGGCCCTTGACAGCCGTTAGGGTATTACCTACTTCCGCATTTTCTAATTTGACAGAAATGTAATTCCCCGTATTATAAAATGGTAGGAAAATAATAGGTTCAATTTTGTATTGTAGGGAGCGTTGGTGAAAGTTCGGCACTACCCCAACGATATCCCACAACTTGGGGTTATCACCAAGAATCAGCTGCTCATTAATCGCTTTTTCCGCACTTTCAAAGCCAAATAACTCCACCGCTGCCTCATTGATCATAATATTTTTCACCAGATTGCCTTGATAATTATGATCGGTAGGGCGGAGGTTACGGCCGCTCACCATTTCTAAATCATATAGGTCGGCATAATCATAATCTACGTCAATGAAGTTGGTAGAAAAGCTCTGGTCTTTTCTTGGCCCAGAAGGAGTAACATCAAAAATACGCCCCATCATTCTGCCTGGTATACGACTAGAAGTCGCAGCCATACTCACACCCGGTATCGTTGCTAGTTCCGACTTAAAGGAGTTCATCCGATAAATGAAATTGGAATCAAATTGAGTCACAGCAGGGCCGCTTAATACCAGGGTTTGATCAATGGCAATCCCTAATTCCTGCTTATTCATGAAGGTGATCTGACGATAGACTAAAGCGGTTCCGGCCATCAGGGCGATCGAGGCAGCAAATTGAAAAACAATCAAGCCCCTGCGCAGTAAACGACCGTTTCCGGCCTGCTGGAATTTGCCTTTAATAATATTCGTCATTTTAAACCCAGACAAGATAAATGCAGGGTAGCTTCCCGTCAGAACGATACCCAAAACAAGCGACAACAAAACAATGGCCAATAAGCCAGTAGCACCGCTACCACTCCACAAAAAGCTTTGAGGTAAATCGAGTCCCAAGTAGCCTGTCAATTGATAACGAGCCAACTGTGCCAGTTGAGTCGCCAAAATAAAAGCAATCACATTGACGAGTATAGCCTCCGATAAGAATTGCCCCACCAACTGACTTCGCCTGGCCCCGACAATCTTTCGCACGCCCACTTCCCGTGATCGTTCGATGGCCCGAACCGTGGAGAGGTTGACATAATTAATCCAAGCTAGAACCAAAATAAAAAAGGCAATTAGCAGCATCGCCCAAACAGAGCGACCATTAGCTGTCGTCCCTATTTCATACTCAAACCCTTGGGAGTTCAAATGTGCCTCAGGCAGCGCTTGGAGATAAAAATGCTCTTCTGCACCTGATACCTCCTCTCCATTGAAATGGCGCTGGCTAAAGTCTGCAAATTTTGCTTCGAGCGCAGCTACATCCGTACCTGGTGCCAACTCTAAATAGTGGTAAAAGTCCGACCAAGACCAGCTATTGTCGGCATCTGAATTGAAATTGACAAAGGTCGCATAGCTAATAAAAAAGTCGCGTCGTATAGCTGTATTGGCCGGTAAATCGGCACAGATTCCCTGTATCCTCAGTTGTACTTCATTAAAGTATACCGATTCCCCTATTAGTTCAGAGGCCGGGATATCTTTACCAAACAATTGCTTGGCCATACTTTCAGAAAGGATTAAAGAAAATACTTCTTCCATTGCACTAGTAGGATTTCCCACCAGCAAAGGATAGGACAGCATCTGGAAAAAATTATTATCCACAAACAGGGGATCTTCGATGAGTGTCATTTCTTTATCACCAGTATGAACATGGATACTATTACCTGGCAATACTCGCGAAGCGTTCACTACCTCAGGAAAATCGTCCTTCATCTGATAACCTACTCGAGGATAGGTGATCGTCCCTAACTGTACAGGCTCTCCATTTTTGAAGCGGTGATTCACCACGCGATAGAGTCGATCCGCCTTTTCGTGAAAACCATCAAAGCTTCGCTCGAAACTCACATATTCCAATAACAACAAGCAAGCTCCCATTCCTATGGCTAAGCCTAATATATTAACTATTGTAAAGCGTTTGTGCTTATACAAACTACGTAAGGCAGATTTCAAGTAATGCTTTAACATAAGCGGTTATTTTTATGTGCAAGTCTTTCCATTAATTGTTATACACTGATAAGTCTATTAAAATAGGATACTATTCCTGTTGTAAACTCAGTACTGGATTCGCTCGTGCTCGAATAATAGCTTCTTTACCCACCGTCACAAAGGCGAGTAATAACTGTCTCTTATACACATCTGACGCTGCCGACGAAGAGGATAGTGTA
>CAJXUM010000084.1 GCA_913060855.1 uncultured Lewinella sp.
TCTACACTATCCTCTTCGTCGGCAGCGTCAGATGTGTATAAGAGACAGCCCTTTATCTTTATAAGAAAAGACTTCCAGTTCTTGCCCTTTGAGTTGTCGCTTCAGGTTCTTGGCCAAGCTTTTAGCCTGTTGGATAGCCACTTGCGCGACTTGCGGATGGCCATGTTTGTAATCCTCCTCTTCCATCTGCGCCAAGTCTCCAATAGCATAAACGTTTGGGGTTCCCATTACTTTATGGTAGCGATCGACCAGTAGGCGGTTACCCCGACAGATAGATGATTCGGGAAGGCCTTCGATGGTATTCCCTTTGATCCCCGCTGCCCAGATCATCTTGGAAGTACAAATAGAGGTATCATCATTCATGTAAACATACCGGCCATCAAAATCCTTTACCCGGGTATTCAGTCTGACTTTTACCCCTAGCTGGGTCAAGAACTCTAGGGCTTTTTCTCCCGCTTCTTCCGACATTCCCTTCAATAATCGAGGCGAACTTTGGATCAGGTAGATATCAATTTCGCTCACGTCCATTTCAGGATAGTCCTTGGGCAGGATAAAGGTTTTCATTTCTGCCAAAGCGCCTGCTACTTCCACGCCTGTCGGTCCACCCCCAACAATTACAATATCTATGTAGCGTTGCCGCTCCTCATAGTCTGTGATGACCAAAGCCTTTTCGTAGTCTTCTAATATCTTATTGCGGAGAAGGAGTGCTTCGGAGACGGTCTTCAATGGAATAGCTAATTGGGCGATTCTTTCATTGCCGAAGAAATTGGTGGTGACGCCCATCGCCAGGATCAGTTTGTCATAGTTGACTACACCATAAGGGGTGGTCAATTGTTGTTTATCCATATCGACCCCAGTCACCTCCGTCATCCGAATAAAGACATTCTTCCGCCTTTGAAATAGTTTTCGATACGGAAATACGATAGAACTCGGCTCTAAACCCGCCATCGCCACTTGGTAGAATAGCGGCTGAAACTGATGGTAGTTATTCCGGTCAATTAAGACAACTTGGTAATCACTTTTAGCTAATTTCCTAGCCAATGTAAGTCCAGCGAAGCCTCCGCCGACGATTACAATCCGTTGTTGACCCGTTTCGGGAAGATTTATTTTCATCGCCTAGACAATTTTTATTCTATGGACCCCTTTTTCATACTTTTGGCTCAGATGCCCAAGTAAAGTCTCATACTGTGAGGGTTGGGTTAAGAAATCGGCTTCTTCTACATCCAAAATTAAGATGGGAAGATTATCGGAAGTCTTGAAAAAATCAAAATAGGCATGTTGAATTTTTTCCAAGTAAAGCGGAGAAATATCCGCTTCATAATCTCGCCCCCTGCCTTTGATATTTTCCAATAAATTGGGAACTGGGCGGTGGAGATAGACTAAGAGCTCGGGCTTAGGAAAGGTAGCATTGAGGATATGAAATAGGCGCTGAAATAAGCGAAATTCCTCCGTATTGAGATTGTTTTTCGCAAAAAGGAGCGTCTTTAAGAAAAAATAATCCGCTACAATATTTCCTTGAAACAAATCTTGCTGGGCCAGCTCTTGTTGTAATTGCTTGTGTCGCTCTGTCATAAAGAACAACTCCACAGGGAAGGCATACCTTTCTGCATTTTCATAAAAGAAAGGGAGAAAGGGGTTATCCGTAAACTGTTCCAAAATCAACTTGAAGCCATAGTCAGCAGCCAAGCGCTTGGAAATGGTAGTTTTACCTGCACCTATATTGCCCTCTATAGCTACAAAACGATATGGTATGTTGGGTAATGTCATATTTGAGCGGCTGAATTTCGATAATCCCTAACGAAATTCCAAGTCTAATGAGATAAAGCAGCCTTTTTAGGTGATAATCGCTAGGTGGGTGACTCGATTCTACGCACAGCCAATTGATCAGGGCACTGCTCGTATAGTTCAGCAATAGATAATTCAGTAAGGGGGTGAATAAAATCCGGTGCAATTTCTACCAAGGGGGCCAGCACGAAATTCCGAACCGCTATAAAAGGATGAGGCACCACTAAACGAGCCTCCTGGATCATCTCCTGCCCATAAAACAATAAGTCGATATCAATAATGCGTTCTGCCCACTTCTCTATTCGTACACGCCCCATCTTTTTTTCGATGGCCAAAACCGTATCCAAAAGCGCAATAGGGGAGAGATGAGACTGTATTTCAATGACTTGATTCATAAAGTCAGACTGGTCGGTCTTTCCCCAAGCGGCTGTTTCATAAAGACTAGAGGCCTGTACCACAGGTCCAACCTCCTCCTCAATATATGCTTTAACCGCTGAAAGGTAGGCTTTCTTAGGAGCCACATTGGTCCCTAGTCCTAAAAAGATTTGCTCCATATCCCCAAAGGTAAGGAGAATATCTAAAATGTTAAAAATAGACCGATTGGTTTATTTTATGCTTAAAAAATGTATCTTTGAATAGAGAAAGGGATTTTAGCCCATAATACTAGACATTTAGAAGACAGAAGACAGAAGACAGAAAACAGAAAAGAGAAGACAGAAAACAGAAAAGAGACTGCTGGGGTGGGCCTTCTGCCTTATATCTAGCCGGTCTCTCATCTGACCTCTGACCTCTGACCTCTCCCTTTGTCCAGTAGTATGATTTAAGCCCTCTTTTTACACCTAAAATTAAAGCATGGACGCCACACCAACTACCAAAGTAAGTATTTTCGAAGGCTTGAAAGAAAGCTTTCAATTAGTGGAAGAGAGCCTGACCGGAATGGATGCAGTAGCTTGTCTACAAGGTTTCGATGGGAAATGGAATATCGGGCAGCAGTTGGAGCATTTGCTCTTATCCAACCAACCCGTATTAAAAGGTTTACACTTTCCCAAAGACCAGTTGATGGCCCGTTTTGGCCGCTTGGAGCGGGCGCCTCATTCCTATTTAACTTTGAAGAGTTTTTACCTACAGACCTTGAAAGAGAAGCAGGTAAAAGCGCCGCCTCGTTTTGAAGCCCAGCTTGACGCCAGTTACTCCTTAGAAAAATCGCTGACTACCTGGCACGACCTAGCGGCTGCTTTCCAAGAAGTGGCAGCGCAATGGACAGAGGAAGAACTGGATACTTATGCGATGATGCATCCCGCCATTGGTTTATTGAGCGTTCGGGAGATGTTGTTTTTTGTTATTTATCACAATGCGCATCATTTACTACAGATAGAATTCATAAAAGAACAATTGAAACAGTGATTTCAGTTGGATAGATGAGAAAACCTATGACTAAGGCAGAAAAAACACGAAAGCATATTTTAGAAAAGTCAGCGGCTCTATTCAATTTAGGGGGCTTTGACGGTACTTCAATGAAGGACATTATGGAGGCTACCCAAATGTCAAAGGGGGCGCTCTATGGCCATTTTCAAAGTAAGGAGGAAATAGCCTTGGCTGCTTTTAAACTGGCGGTAGGAAAAGTGCTTGATGAGGTGGGTAAAAGGACCAAAGTGATTGACAACACCCTTGATAAACTCAAAGCGGTAGTGTATTTCTACAAAGAGCGAATTTTGAATCCACCCGTAGAAGGCGGTTGCCCGATTCAAAACACGGCGATAGATACCAATAATAACCACGAATTCCTGAAAGAAGAAGTGAAAAAAGAAATGGATGCCTGGATCGGTCGGATGATCTATACCCTGGAAAAAGGAATGTCGAAAGGACAAATTCGAATCGATCTCAACGCCCGAGATTTCAGTATTCGGTTCATTGGATGCCTAGAAGGAGGAATCATGATGGCCCAACTCTATAAAGATGTCCACTACTTTGATGTCGTAGCGCAACAATTGGTCGAGATGATTGATTCTCTCGCTCCTACTAAATCGGCTTTTTAGTATAAAGGCCAATAAAAATCAAATTGCCATGCAAGCTGTAAAAAATATAGAATACTTACAATCGGAATGGCCTACTTCCAAAGCGAACCAAGCTATTCAATATCCATGGGTGATCAAGCCTATTCGTTTGGGATTCCAGACCTTAGGTCGACTATTTCCTAAAGCAGCTGGAAAACTGACTTATCAATTGTTTACCACGCCTATACAGAAAGCCAAACACAAAATTTCGGATCCAGTGGTGGAGAAGGCTCGGGTTTTCGAATTTTTATATGCGAAACGCATGTTAAAAGGCTACAGTTGGGGCCGGGGTGAAAAGACGGTGCTCCTGGTGCATGGATGGGAATCTCGCGGAACCGCCCTGCGCAAGTTTGTCAATCCTTTGGTAGAGGCAGGCTACAAAGTAGTCGCCTTCGACGGACCCGCACACGGCAATTCGGAAGGGAAACGTACCAATTTACCCGAATTTGCACAAGCTATTCGCGCAGCTATTCACCATATTGGACCTGTGGAAGCACTCATTTGCCATTCTTTTGGCGGAGCGGCGGCCTCCTATGCCTTGAGTCAGCTCGAGATAGAAAGCCAGGTTCGCAAGCTGGTATTGATTGGCGTACCCAATGAAATGAAGCATGTCTTGGGGCAAGCAACCAGCATGATGAAAGTACCTGCGGCAGCAAAAAGATATTTCCAACGAATTATAGAGTATAAAATGCTCATGCCGTTGGCCAAGGCTAGTTTGAGTCAGTGGGGGAATAGTATCAATACGGAAGATATCCTCATCATTCATGATGAAGAGGATAGCGTGGTTCCCGTAAGTGAAGCCTTGGCCATTTTTGAAGCGGTAGGCAAGGCGGAATTACTGCTGACGAAGGGATATGGGCATTATCAGGTGACCAAGAATCCGGATGTGGTTAAACGAGCGGTCTCTTTTATTAATGAAATCGGTAGGTAAGTCAATGACTCAAATTGGTATAACCTCTGCTCTTTAAATATATGTTGGCTACAAGCTCATGCTTGTATGCTAGTTTGGGGTGCGCCTGCCTTAAGGAGCTCCAACTCGCTGTAAGTAATTGTAGTACTTGTATGCTGTATCTCGGCGAGCAGGAGCTCCTTAAGGCAAGGCGCCACCAAAGACCGCAGTACTAGTGAAACTAGTGGCGAACATCCAATATTGTATATCTAAAATTGGTGAAGTTGATAGGAGGAAACTTACCTAGTATCGACCCACCCACCTCCATAGTTTTGCCGGTCATCCAGCTGTGCTCAACTTCAGAAGTCCAACTACCGGGCAGCCTATTCCCCGGTCAGGAAAACCGGCTAGCCACCAGGCTAATCCCTCGAAGTAGAAAACGTTGCCTGCTGAGCAAAAAATAAGTAATACTCATTTACACCTCCTCGATCCTTATTTCCCTTTCCCAAATCACCTGCAATACGCTATTTACCAAGCACTAGCGGCACTACTTAGCCGCTAGGATTATGTCGGCTGTCTTTACTATCTAAGGCTTTCAGAATGGAAATTATAAAATTTGTTTATTTTTGGTCAACGCAATGGAAATTCTCACTTGGCTAATCTGAGAAAGCTTGGCTCAGCTGGGAGAAAAAAGCGGCTAAAGGAAGCAGGGATAAACGAGATTCCCTGGCTAGAAACACAAAAATAGTTACAGAACCAATTTCCAAAAGAAAGTCATCATAATGAAGAACATTCTCCTTGTTACGCTCTCTTGTTTATTAAGTACCTTTTGTTATGCCCAAGTGCCGGATAATGATGAGTGCAGTGCTCAAGTGAATCTAGGGCAGGTACCTAATTGCAGTGAGACGGTATATACCAATGTTAATGGAACGGCTAGTAATATTGGGGTGGGCAATAACCCTGCTTGTTTTAATGGCTTAGCTACCCAGAATGATGTTTGGTTTTCTTTTACCACTAGTAGCACTATTAGAGACGTAACCATTCGGATAGCAGGTACCGATCAAGGAGCTAATACAGCCCTCGGTAATCCTCAGATGGCCGTATATCGAGGAAATTGTGTGCTTAATGGCTTGCAAGAAATCAGTTGCTTGTCTTCCGCCAATGGCGCTTCTAGCTTGGAACTAGATTTGTTCAACCTTTCGGCGAACGTTACTTTCTTTGTTAGAGTCAATGATTTTTCCGCTACAGGCACACCCAATTGGGGGGACTTCACCATTTGTGTGGAAGAGTACGTAGCAGATATTAATATAGGTGAAGAAACGAGCAGTACGGCTTGTACAGGGACACTGTATGACTCCGGTGGACCTGATGGACCGTACGGCAATAATGAAAATAGCACTTTTACTATTTGTCCAGATGATCCACATTCCTGCATCCAGATTGATGTAGCCGAATTTGCCACTGAACAACTTTTTGGTGCCCCCATTGATTTTCTAAACATTTATGCGGGTACTGATACCGATGCACCATTGGTTACCTCTATATTTGGCGTAGGGAGTGGACTGCCGGTATTTGTAGAAAGTGACTGCGCGACGATCCAATTTGTTTCTGATCTGTCGGTGCCCCTGGACGGGTTCCTATTAAACTGGACTTGTACACCAGCCGCTTGCGGTGGGTCAACGTCTGATAATCCGACGATCATCAATAGCTTGCCTTACAGTGATTCCTTTGATACTTGCGAAGGAGGAGCTTCTATTGGCCAAACGGCTTGTAGTGGTGCTGGATTTATAGTCGGACCAGAATATGTTTTCAAATACGATTCTCCGGGTGGAATTTGTGGAAGGATTGAAATTACTAATACAAATGCTGGAACAGGCGTATTGGTGTTAGATGGTCCTCCTAATGACCCCAACTCCAATTGTGTAGGGGTAGGAGCGAATGGCTTGATCAGTAGTGTCGATTTGAAAGATCCGAAGTCTTATTATATCCTGGTGGCAAATGCAGGAGGTTGTACGAATTTTGATATCAACATTACGGAAACGGATTGTGCGCTATCTCCGGCTTTGACCAATGCGCTTTGTAATCCATTAAACGGATGTATACAGCAAGATGGTTTGCCCGTTGTATTGCAATTTCAACAAGGTTTCCAGGATATTGCCTTTAACGAAGGCCAAAATGATGGCTGTTGGTTGAACATTGGTTCTGACCAGCCCAATTATTACTGGTTTAGTATCGAAGCGCAGGAAGATGGTGACTTTGGCTTTATCATTGAAGCGGCTAATGCAATAGAAGCATCAGATATAGATTTTAACGTTTGGGGGCCTTTTACCAATGAGCAGGTATGTATCTCGCCCCAAGATGTGATCAACTTTATAGAAACGAATCAGCCAGTTCGTTCGTCTTGGGCTGCAGGCGTAGAGCCGACAGGATTGGCCAATGTAAATAGCGATGGCCAGCCTGTGACGGATGAATATGATTGTGGAAATGAACCAGGTGCCGGAGGGGATGACTTTGTTCGACCGATAGACGCCAAGAAAGGAGAAATCTACTTGGTATTGGTGAATGATTGGGGGAATGATATTCAGAGTGGAGAAATATCGATCGATTGGGGCCCATCTGATGCGGCGGTTTTAGATCCTATTTTACCCGAAGTGGTTGTTGGAGATACGGTAGTTTGTGCAGGTTCTTCTGTACAGATTGAAGTATCCGAAACAGTAGATAATATTACCTGGATCACCGGAACTGAAAGCCTGTCTTGTACCAATTGTTTTACGCCAACTGCTACACCTACTACCACCACTGTATATGAGGCAGTAGTAGAAGCGGTATGTTATTCTGATACCATTCAAGTAGAGGTGATAGTATATAATGTGGATGCTGGACCAGATGCTACTGTATGTAGAGGGGAAGAGTTTCAAATTGTGGCTGGGCTGGATTTTGAAATTGGAGACTATACCTGGTCTGCACCAGCTGGAGTGAGTTTGAGTTGTACGGACTGTGCCACTCCAACCGTGTCGGCAGATGTAGCAGGAAGTTATACCGTAACGGTTACCCTCACGACACCTTCCTGTACGTTGAGTGATGATATGACATTAACGGTGCTCGATAGTGAAGCACCACAATATAATATTAGCGATGATCAAACCCTTTGTGAAGGTGAATCATTGAGTTTAGGTGGCGGGACTGTAGCAGGCCTTACTTACGCTTGGACATCGCGTCCAGGTGGTTTTAGTTCTGCAGAAGCCAATCCGGAGGCAACGCCGGCAGGTTCTACCACCTATCTACTGTCTGTGACGAATGCGGAATGTCCCGTGCCTTCTTTGGATTCAGTGGTAGTAGATTTGATTCTCAACCCGGTCTTAAGTGTGCTACCTGATACCATGGTTTGCCAAGACGATGAAATCGTTTTAGGAGCTACCGAAATCGAACCAGGTGTAACGTACAAATGGACAGGGCCAGCCACGATCGTGGATGATACCTTGGCTAATACTTCGGCCATCGTCCAATCCAGTGGAACTTATTCGCTAGAAGCGACGAGAGATATTTGCTCCGTTTCGGCTTCATTTGATGTCATGATGACGGAAATATCAGTTGATATTGTTGGCGAAGATACCTTGACGATCTGTCGAGGGGATGAGGTACAACTGGAAGTTATCGCCACGCCAACCGACTCTATCGTCCGATGGTTTCCCACCGAGGGTTTAAGTGCAGCAGAAGGGCTTAATGTCACTGCCTCACCCAACTTCTTGACGACCTACTATGCGACGATTAATGCACCGAATGGTTGTATAAGAACCGATTCGGTCATGGTTGTTGTCGATTCGCTACCGGTCAACCTCGAAATCATGCCTTCTGATACCTCAATTTGTGAAGGATCACTTTTGGTCTTAACTTCTGAGGTATTCGAACCTAGCGATTTTGAAAATATAGAATTTCAATGGGGAGGAGGAAGTGGCTTTATTAGCGGCGATTCCTTGCTCAATATGGTGTTGAATCCAGATACTACCTCTCGCTACTTCAGAGTAGCTACACAAGGTGTTTGTGTCGATACCTCCTTTGCGGATGTAGAGGTTAAACCTATACCAGAGATTACGATCATGCCGAGTGATACTACAGTCTGTGCAGGACAACCGGTACAACTGACCACTACTTATGATCCTGGGATAGACGAGGTCATGTGGATGCCGATGGACGGGCTCACTTGCTCCGATTGCGAAGATCCGATTGCTACGGCAGTTACGACCACCCAATACACGGTTCAAGGAATGCTAAATGATTGTCCAGGTTCCGCTTCGATGACGATAATCGTAGAACCCTTACCTTTTATACAATTGGTTCCAGATCGAGTCGTTTGTGCAGGAAGTACAGCTGCTATACGGCTTAATGAAGCGGGAGCGCAGGCCGATGCGACCTATTTGTGGACATCGCCGGAAGATCCTGGCTTTAGCTCCACTGATCCCGGCTTGACCGTCACCCCAGAGGTGACGACCACCTACGAACTAACGGCCACCAATGATTGTGGTCCAGTGACTCAGTCGGTAACGATCTTTGTGGTACAAGATGCCACAGTTGCTATAGAGGGGCCTACTGAAGCTTGCCGAGGCGACAATATTACTTTCAATGCTAGTGGAACAGCTCCTGCCAATGTGCAGCAATTGTTTGAATGGTTGATTGATGGTCAGCCAAGTGGTCAAACAGGCCCAACTTTCAATCTAACAAATATTCAAGCTACTTCAACCATTAGTGTTAACTATACTTACGGACCTAATTGTGGAACCGTAACAGCTTCGCAAGAAGTTACCGTTTTTGATGCACCGATCATCAACTTCGTACCGATTCCAGATACGGTATATAATGGAGAAGAGGTAACTTTAACCGCGCAAGTAATACCAAGTATTGATGGTACAACCTACCAATGGGAAGGCGAAGGTGTTCAGGAGCCAGCAGATGGCCCAAGTGTAGTGGTAAGGCCTTTCATTAATGGTGAACAACCAGAACAGGAAACCTTCATCTATACCCTTACTGTTACGACCCCAACCGGTTGTACGGCAACGGCAGCTATCGCGGTATTTGTGCTGAATCCTACACCGAAGATTCCCAATGTATTTACGCCAAACGGAGATGAATTCAATAATGAATTCAAGGCGTACTTTCCTGGCAATTCTATCCAAGTCAGAGAATTCAGGGTATTCAATCGTTGGGGACAATTGGTACATAATGTGAGTAACAATACACCTTGGAATGGCGAGCAAAAAGGCAAACCTGCTCCATCAGATGTATACATTTACCACATTATTTATGAATTACCAGGTGGACTTCGAAAAGAAGTGAAGGGAGATGTGACCTTAGCGCGATAAGTGAAGATTCAAAAATCAACCGTAGCGCTGCTATGCTGGATTTTTGAAGCCTTCTTAAAAGAAAAAATAGCGGCGTATTTCGGCGCGACTTATTCTTGACTCTTCACTAAGAAGAATAGAAAGTCGATAATAAAAGAGCGGGTTTGTAGGAATATATGTCCTTACAAACCCGCTCTTCGGTTTAACCCTGACCCATTACTCACCAAGTTCTCATAGGAATTCGGAAGTGCGAATTCGGGAGCACTTTATATAACTGCCCATTATTCATTACCCATTAACAAACCTGCCAAATCTACCTCCGTTTTTCGCAGCTTTTCTCGGCAATACTGTATCAATTCACTGGCCCGACTGACCTTTTCAGATAAATCATCGATACCGATATTACCTTCCTGTAGGGCTTGCACGATGGTTTGTAATTCTTTCAATGCTTCTTCGTAGGTGATCATGAGCGTTCGGTTATTTTACTTTTGATTTGACCATCTTTGAATGTGGTTTCAATCTCGTCATCCACTTGTAAATCAGATTGGGCTTGTATGGCTTTTCCATCTTTGGTGGTGAGTGAATAGCCTCTACCTAAGGTGGCTTCCAAGCTTAGGAGGTCTGTCATTCGTGATAACTGGTCTATTTGGTCAGTTTCTCGAGCTAGTAGCCGCTGCGCGTTTGTCGGTAGCTGCTGCGCTAAGAAGTCAAGTTGTTGAGCCTGCTGTTGCAATAAACTTTGACATTGCAATTGGATAAATTGTTGTTGCTGATCTAGCGTGGATTTTGCCTGCTGCAAATAGAATTGACTGATTTGCCCCAATTGTTGGCTGTACTGCAACAATACCGCTTCAAATTGAGCATTGTGCTGTAGTAAGAAATCAGCCACCGCTGTCGGCGTTTTCAAGCTCTGATGAGCTACTACGTCAGCTATGGTTTGATCAATATCGTGCCCAATACCGGTCAGCACCGGAAGCGGACAATCGGCTAGGGCTGCACTGAGTTCATATTCATTAAAAGCTTGTAGATCCAATCGAGCCCCACCGCCCCGAATAACGACCACGACATCGTAGGCATAGGATTGCTTGGCTATTTTTCGGAGCTGTTTCTGCATTTCCTCGGCCACTCTATCGCCTTGCATGGCCGTCGGAAACAAATCCAACTGGTAGTGATAGGAGTAAGCATTCTGCCGTAACTGATTTTGGAAATCCTGTAAGCCTGCTGCGGTAGGAGAGGAGAGAATAGCAATCCGTTGCAACACGATAGGTAACTCCAGTTGGGCATTCTTGAAAAGCTTGCCTTCCTGCTCCAGTTGCTGTCTCTTATACACATCTCCGAGCCCACGAGACCGAGGCTGATCTC
>CAJXUM010000085.1 GCA_913060855.1 uncultured Lewinella sp.
CACTATCCTCTTCGTCGGCAGCGTCAGATGTGTATAAGAGACAGGGCCGGATGTCAATGCCAGGGAGGCGGACTTAAGATTAGATGACAAGGCCTTTGCATTTAATCAGCTAGACAGTCAGAAAGACCACTATGTCATTAAACCCGGGGATCTGAAAAAAAGCGAATTGTACCAAAGAATAATAAATGAGGATCCAGCGCAAAAAATGCCTCCACCTACATCCAACCTCAGTTTGTCCCAATATGAAATTGCGTTAATCAAAAGGTGGATCGAACAGGGGGCAGAATGGAAACCACATTGGTCATTTATTAAACCCCAAAAAAGTGCCCGACCCAAAATAGCACAAACGGATTGGCCTCAAAATACCATTGACTATTTTGTGTTGAGCCAATTGGAAGCCTTGAAAAAAAAGCCAGCTAAGCAGGCAGACAAAGAGAAATTACTGCGCAGGTTAAGTTTTGACCTAAGGGGCTTGCCACCTGATCCGGCAACCATTGATGCCTTCCTTGCGGATGACTCAAGCCACGCCTTTGAGAAATGGGTGGACAACTACCTGGCATCAGCGGCCTATGGGGAAAGAATGGCCACGGAGTGGATTGACCTGGCCCGTTATGCCGAAACAAATGGCATCCATCACGACCTGGAAAGAAATATGTGGCCCTGGCGAGACTGGGTAATCAACGCTTTTAATGAAAACCTGAGGTACGACCAATTTGTCACCTGGCAATTGGCGGGAGATCTGTTGCCTGAACCTAGCTACGAGCAACAATTGGCCACTGCATTCAACCGAAATAACCGGACTACACAGGAGTGCGGATCCCTGGACGAAGAATTCAGGGTGTCCTATGTTATCGACCGTACAAATACGTTTGGCAAAGCATTTATGGGACTCACCTTGGAGTGTGCCCAATGTCATGATCACAAATATGATCCCATTTCGCAAAAGGAATATTATCAGCTTTCTGCCTTTTTCAACCAGGTTCCAGAAAAAGGAGTGACCCAATCTTTTAAAGGAAAAGATAGACACAATCAACAGTCTGCTCCTTATCTGGAATTGCCAGCGGAGGAGGTAGAACGGCTCCGCGATTATATTGACCAACAGATCGAAACAGAGTATGCCCAGGGTAGCGCCCAGGACACAGATGAACAGTACCTGGACAACTGGAAGGCAGAAATGGAGGCCATGCTCCAGCCGGTCATGGTCATGCAAGATAGAGACACCCTAAGGCCAACCTATATCCTGGAAAGGGGATTGTACGATTCCCCCAGAGAAGAGGTGTCATTTGGGACTCCTCAAACCATCTTACCTTTTAATCCAGATTTACCGAAAAACCGGCTTGGCCTGGCCAAGTGGTTGTTTGATCCTGAAAATCCGCTGACAGCGAGGGTGCTTGTGAATAGATACTGGCAAATGATTTTCGGCAGGGGCCTCGTTGATACGCCCGATGATTTTGGCAATCAGGGCGCTCTTCCCACTCATCCAGCATTACTTGATTGGTTGGCGGCAGACTTTATTGAATCGGGTTGGGATGTAAAGCATTTATTGAAGACGATGGTGATGTCTGCCACTTATCAGCAAGCATCAGCGGCTGACGAAAGCCAATTGGCCTTTGATCCAGAAAACCGCTGGTTGGGTCGGGGAAGTCAGCAAAGGCTGAGCGCTGAAATGCTGCGGGATCAAGCCTTGGAAATGAGTGGCTTACTGACTAGTCAGATAGGCGGGCCAAGTGTCAAGCCGTTTCAACCTGAGGGCTTGTGGACACAAGTATCATCTGGCGGCAGGTACCAAAGGAAATACATGACGGCACATGGGAAAGATCGTTATCGCCGTAGTTTATATACCTATTGGAAACGAATCCAGCCACCTCCTGCCATGGTCATTTTTGATGCCGCAAGCCGCAACCAATGTACGGTCAAAAGACAAAGTACCAATACGCCATTACAGGCCCTGGTCTTGCTGAATGACCCGCAGTTTGTAGAAGCCTCAAGGGCGCTGGCTCAACGGATGATGAATGAAGGGGGAAGCCATTCGAGGCAACGCATTGAATATGCATTTCGCTGGGCTACTTCCCGAAAACCCGATGTGGAAGAACTAAATATTTTGGAAGGATTATTCGATGATGAGAGGACTGAATTTCAAACTTATCCTGAGCGGGCAAATGCCTTTTTACAAATCGGCGAGTTCAATAACCCAACGCATCTAAATGAACTGGAATTAGCGGCCTATGGAGTGGTGGCCAACGCCATTATGAACTTAAGCGAAAGCCTTCAGAAAAATTAGAACCTAAACCTAAAGGTACAATCGTATGGAAAATAGGCTGAATATGACTCGCCGGCATTTTTTGGAGAAAGCCAGTTTAGGCTTAGGGGCTTTGGCCATGTCATCTTTCGATATGGCATCCGGTGCAGGCGGTCCTGGGGGGCTTATCCCTCATTTTGCACCTCGTGCCAAAAGGGTTATTTACCTGTTTCAGGCAGGAGGGCCTTCCCAATTGGAAATGTTTGATTATAAACCTGAGTTGCGAAGATTACACCAACAAGAGTTGCCGGAATCTGTGAGCATGGGAAAAAGAGTGACCGACTTTACAGCCGCCGCACGCAAACCTATGGTGAATCCCTTTACAGGCTTCAAACAATATGGACAGAGCGGTACATGGATCAGCGATCTATTGCCATATATGTCAGAAATCGTAGATGATATATGTGTGGTAAAATCCATGCATACCGATGCCATTAACCATGATCCGGCTTTATCCTTTTTTCAAACCGGTTCTCAACTCAGTGGTCGACCCAGTATAGGGTCGTGGCTATCTTACGGATTGGGTAGCAGCAATGATAATTTACCCACTTTTTCAGTATTATTGTCCAAGGGAAGTGGAAGAACAGATGGGGCACAACCCTTGCAATCTCGGCTGTGGGGGAGTGGTTTTTTGCAGTCTCTGCACCAGGGCGTGCAATTCAGAAGTGGCAAAGACCCGGTCTTATTCCTGAATAATCCCCCTGGAATAAGTCAAATGAATCGGAGAGGGGTATTGGATCATTTGAAACAGCTCAATCAAAAATACTACGAAAAAGAAGGCAATCCTGAGGTTTATTCCAGAATGGCCCAATATGAAATGGCCTATCGGATGCAAACTTCAGTTCCGGAAACCATGGATATCAGCCAGGAGCCAGATTCTATTTTTGAGCTGTATGGCCCTGAATCCCGCATTCCTGGCACTTATGCCGCCAATTGTCTATTGGCCCGAAGGTTGGCCGAAAGAGATGTGCGGTTTATTCAATTGTATCACCAGGGTTGGGATCAACACAATAACCTGCCAGATCACCTGACAAAACAGAGCCGAGATATTGATCAGCCTTCGGCGGCCTTAATCAAGGACTTGAAGCAACGCGGGCTTTTAGATGATACACTGGTCATTTGGGGAGGGGAATTTGGGCGAACCAACTACTGCCAGGGAAAACTAACAGCGGATAATTACGGGCGAGATCATCATCCCTACTGCTTTAGCATGTGGATGGCTGGGGGCGGTATCAAACCAGGAATAAGCTATGGGGAAACGGACGAATTAGGCTACAACATAATAAAGAATCCTGTTCATGTCCATGATTTTCAGGCTACATTGCTTCACCTGATGGGCATGGATCACGAAAAGTTTACCTTCAAGCACCAGGGAAGACGGTTTCGCTTGACCGACGTGCACGGGAAGGTGGTGAAAGATATTTTGGCTTGAAATGGCGAATGGGTTAAGGCCTGTCGGACACCCTTCTAAGCTTGAACAGCAGGCCAGGTGAAATATGAAGGCGGAACTCGGAAACCTGCTTGGCATTCGCCAGCATAGACAGGGCGGCTGTTTCTAAGCCTTCCAGGGCATGGCGTTCCCATTTCCAACTTCCCATTTCCCATCAACTAATCTACTCTATCGGGATAGTCCGTAATGATCCCATCCACCCCTAGTGATTTCATATTTGCAATGTCTTCTGACTCATTCACCGTCCAGGTATAAATCTTATAACCCGCCTCCTGCATTTGACGTACATTTTCCTGATTCAGGGTTTTATGATTGGGATGAATGGCATAAGCCTGCAGCTCTTTTGCCGTTTCCAGGCTAGCTAAAGGATCTTTGCCGGTAAGGACTCCGATGGGAATGACCTGGTTGAGCTCCTTGAACTCGGCCAGTGCATCCCAGTGGAAACTGGAGATGATGAAATCAGCTGCTTGCCAGCCTTGTTTTTCGATATAAGATTGTACGATTTTGGCAACTGGTTGAGCGGTATTCTTACCCTTTAACTCGATGTTCAGCTTTACCTTTTTATCTATTAGGTCTAACACATCCTGCAGCAAAGGGATTTGCTCTCCATTCTCCAGTTGTAGTTCTCGTAGTTCCATCAAATTGAGCGCTTCAATTTTTCCAGTCCCTTGGGTAAGCCTGTCCACCTCTCCATCGTGAAAGACTACTACTTCTCCACTCTTAATTTCAAACACATCGATCTCAATCATAGCTACTCCCAGATCCATTGCTTTTTGCACGGAAGCAAGGGAATTTTCTACTTCGTGGCCTGTGGCTCCTCTATGTCCTATTACCATAACTGGCGTTTTTTGATTTGAACAGGCATGGAACAACATCATGCCTACTAATACAACAAACAGTCTATTTCTCATTGGTATTGATCTCAGATTCATGTAAGCCTTAATGATAATAAAAAAATGGCAAATCAAGTGCTGAAGGGGAGCCGAATCACGAAATTCTGGTACTTAGAAATCTCGGTAGTCGGTTGATTCCAGGAGAAGCATGTGCTTGTAATTAAAAATCTAATGTTTCACTATCTATCATATCTATGTAGCGCTTCATTTTCTTGAGAATGACTTTGAAGTGACGGGTCTCATCTCTGGTAACAAAAGTGATCGCTAGCCCCTCAGATTTGGCCCTCCCCGTCCGACCTACTCTATGCACAAAGTCTTTAGGCGATCGTGGCAATTCATAATTGATAACATATGGCAGCTCATTGATATCGATACCTCTAGATATCAAATCCGTAGCGACCAATACTTGCAGTTGTCCTGATTTGAACCTATCCAATGCCCCCAACCTAGCAGATTGGCTTTTCTTCCCATGGATTGATAAAGCTTGAATCCCATTTTTATGCAGTTTCCCGGCTACCTGATCTGCCTTGAACCCAGAGGATGTAAATACCAAAACTTGCCTCATATTCTGTTCCTTGATCAAGTGTCTTAGCAAAGGACCTTTGCGTTCACTACTGACAAAATAGCCGGATAAATTTATCAACTGTACTTCATCGACATTGTCTTCTATTTCAATGACCACTGGATCTGAAAGTAATACACGATTTATACCTGATAATTGATCGCTTAATGTGGCTGAAAACAACATGTTTTGCCTTTTCTTAGGTAGGAGTTTGAATATCTCCTGCATTTCCTCTTGGAACCCCAGATTTAACATCTTGTCTGCTTCATCTAGCACTAACCTTTCCACTTTTGAGAGATCAACCGCATTAGATCTCTGCAAATCAAGTAAGCGACCAGGAGTAGCGATTAATATATCCACCCCGATAATAGCCTTCATTTGAGGATTAATTGAGACCCCACCATAAACGGCCATCGATTTGACCGACCGAGGAAGCTGATGTGATAATGCTTTAAATACATCGGCTACTTGAACGGCCAACTCTCGAGTAGGAACTAGCACTAAGACTTTGGGCTGTCTATTTCGGTCACCTACCGCAATGGTCAATAATTGATTCAATATTGGCAATACAAAGCTAGCGGTCTTACCTGATCCTGTTTTAGCGATTCCTAGTAGATCCCGTCCTTCGATTACGACAGGAATGATTTTAGCCTGAATAAGCGTAGGGGTCTCGTATCCCAGAGAACTAATATTAGCAAGTAACGAAGGATGGAGATTGAGTTTTACAAAAGACATACTACAGCTTATTTTGAAATTTATAGTCCCTCTCTGACAACTTTGTGGTCCTGTTGGACTGACTCAAAAACACAAAAATGGCCAGAGCACCTTTATCTTAAAATGTGGTGCTCCCAATTATACCATAATAGTACAAATAAAAAAGAAACCAAAACGGGATTAAAAATCTAGTGATCAGGCGCTATCAAAAAAAGTAACATTTCATCGCATTCGCTAAATATCATCGCTAAGACACAGAAAAAGAGTCAAATCCTTCCCTCGCTGAAGTTTCAGGATTGATAGCCTCGCTTTTACCGAAACTTCCGTGACTTCAGACCAAGAACGGTAATTCACTCGGAAATAACTGGGCCGCAAAGCTCGGTGTTAAAGGCTCATCGAAGCCTTATCCTGCCCCGATCGCTTACCCCAGCATTTTGCATTTCCTCTGATAATCGATAACTTACTAGACGGCTGAACCGGAGTGGGAATAAACAAGATTGAAATTTTTGAAAGGGGAGGAGTGATAGAAAGCGCCTGCTCGCAAAGACTGTAGCGATCATTAGGTACATTAAATGGGTATAAGTAGCTGAACATACATGATCGGCACTTTATGGCGGACTCTTTTTGTGTTAGATTTTCCTCAATTAGGCTATTCCGGTTGAGCCAATTTCAGTGACATTGAAGGGGGAAACCTATTCTTCCATGAAATTGGACATGCTTTTTTAAGTCGTTCACATGACGAAAGCCTATTGTGTGATAGTTCTCCGTTTTTCATAATAAAGTTTAGTAAAAGAAAATTAGGTTAGGGCTTTGGAGGAAGGAAATCAAAAATACCTTATCTGACCATTTTTTGGTCAGCGGTTGACTCAACAGCACAAATTAGTAAGAACAAAAAAAGCACCATGGAATTTACAATAAAGACAAAAATAAATGCATCAGCTAAAGCTATTTACTCTGCTTGGTTAAGCAGTGAAGGGCATACCAATATGACCGGTGGAGCAGCTACCATTTCAGCTGAAGTGGGAGACCGTTTTACCGCTTGGGATGGATATATTGAAGGAGAAAATATGGAGCTAAAACCTTATAGTCGAATTCTGCAATCCTGGAGAACTTCACAATTTGAAGAACAGGAACAAGATTCACAAGTTGAAATTTTGCTGCATGAAGTAGATGGGCAAACGGAATTAACCTTAATTCATCGTAATGTTCCAGAAAGCGGAGAACACTATAAAAAAGGATGGGATAATCATTATTTCAAACCTATGAAAGAATATTTCTCACAATAAAAAGCAGCAAAGAGCAATGCCTGTTAGTCATTGCTTGTTTTCGTTAATGCTGAAGATTTCGTAGGAATTTTCAACTTTAAGGTTTAGCACTAAACTGCGCAACTACTCATTGCTGAGATCGTTGTGGCCAATGCCATGAGAAACATATTTAACTTAAAAAGAACATTAAAATACAACAAAATGAGAGCCAACGCTATCTTCTTAATCCTTGGTGCTGTCGCACTTTTTACCAGCTGCCAGGAGACTGCATCATCCGATACTTCCAACATTGAAAAGGGCATGATCAAAGTGACGATACTATATCCGAACGGTGAAGGAAAAACATTTGACATGGGCTACTATTCCAAAAAGCACATGCCAATGGTTGCCAGTCTATTAGGTAACTCATTAAAGTCCTTAGCCATTGATAAAGGAATGGCTGGCAGGACGCCCGATGAACCCATTCCCTATTTGGCTATTGGTTATTTATACTTTGACAAGCTTTCTGACTATCAAAGTTCGTTTGGACCCAATGCGGAAAAAATCACTAGTGACATCCCGAATTATACCAATATTCAGCCCATTGTTCAAGTTAGTGAGGTATTACAATGAGCAGGTAAGCTAGTTTGAAATACATCATCAACCGAATTATTATTTACCATTCAAAAACTAATGAATATGGGCCTGATCTTTAGCGGGAGCCACGTATCTCTGACCTGGCAGCGGCATTTATTTATCTTTTTTGTTTGTTCGATTTCGTCTTGTGGCCTATTGGCTACTAATGTAAAAGTAGATAATATTCGAGTCTTGAATCGTGGTGATGTGCTCCAAACCCCTTTAAGTGTGGTGTTTGATTTGCACTGGGAAAATGCTTGGAATAATGATAAAAACCATGATGCGGTCTGGGTATTTATGAAGTATGGTACGGCTTACAATAACCATGTGAAATTGAAGCTGCTTGGACATAAAGTCTTGCAAAACAGGATAAAAGAATCGCCTGATCCTACCATAGAGGTCAGTAAAGATGGGCTTGGATTCTTGATATATCCGTCAAAAACATATAGAGGAGATCAAAATTTTAAATTGCAAATCTTACTGGATACTACTGGGCAGCGAATGAACAATTCCAAGCTGACCGGGCTTTCCGTGCATCCTATAGAGATGGTTTATATTCCTAAAGGAAAATTTACATTGGGTAGCCCGGATGAAGCGGCTATCAAAAGAGCGGCCTTTTATAAAAGCAATGCCGAAGGCCAGGTAAAAGACCAGATCACTATCTCATCAGAGGCGGCTATTGAAGTAGGCGCGAAAGAAAATGCCTTGTATTATTGGAGCGAATCGGCCCTGTACAACGGGGATCAACAAGGCCCGGTACCTGAGGAATTCCCCAAAGGATTCAACGCTTTTTACATTATGAAATATGAACTCACTCAGGGGCAATATGCTGAGTTTTTGAATACCTTACCCGATGGATGGACCTATTCCAGGTCTCCCACAGGCGGGAAAACCTATCACAAAAACCGTGGAGGAATACAGCTAAAAAATGGCCAGTATATAGCCGACAATCCTCACAGACCCATGAATTATGTAAGTTTTACCGATGCCCTTGCCTTTACTGATTGGGCTGGATTAAGGCCTATTACGGAGTTGGAATTTGAGAAAGCGGCAAGAGGTTCCGCTACTCCCATTCCTGCTGAATTTGTTTGGGGAACAAATAATTATGATTTACTAGAACGATATGTGGATGATAATTCAGAATTGGTAATGGCCAATCAGCACAATGAAAGTGAATTGTCTGATCAAACCCGGCCCATCTTTGGTGCTTCCTATTTTTGGGTCATGGATTTAAGTGGCTCTCTATGGGAAAAGGTGATTACCATCGGGAATCCAATTGGAAGGGCTTTTAAAGGAAGCCATGGGGACGGAAAACTCAGCTTCGGTCATGCGACCAATCCAGATTGGCCAACAAGTGACAATGAAATAGGAGGATTTGGTTATCGCGGCGGCGGATATTATGAACCTGGAACACTTTATTCAGATTTCAATCCGCATTCTCCCATCGGATATCGGTATTACGGCGCTTGGTCTGGCGGGCCGAGGTCGATTGCCTATGGCTACCGAGCTGGGCGAACGGCTCAAGATTGATTACTGCCTTATATATTGAGGAGTGAAGAAAAACGGATATAACAAGGTACAAACTGTCGATATTCTCTATACGGTCGCGCCTCGTTCGTGTAGACGGGGCAATAATTACAGCGAATGATGAATAGAGAGATAAACCCTAAAATGTATATGTATAAGCGGGTTGTTGAAGCCAAATTATACATGGACAGTCACTACCATGAAAAAATAGATTTAAATAATATTTCTAATCAAGCTAATTTTTCAAAGTATCATTTCTTAAGGCTTTTTAAGCATGCATTCGGAAAATCGCCTCATCAATACCTGATAGAAACAAGGTTATTGGCTGCAAAAAAATTACTCAGAGAAAACAATTCAGTGAAAGACACTTGTTATAAAGTCGGTTTTGAAAGTGTCCCCTCCTTTATCACCTTATTCAAGAAAAGAGAGAACATTACGCCAAACGAATACCTCAAAAAAAATAAGCAAGTAGAAAAAGAGAAAGAAGAAAGGCCCCTTTCATTTATTCCAAACTGCTTTGTGGAAAATTTTGGCTGGGATAAGGGAGGTGGAAATAAATAGCAATTTTCGATAATCCTCTTGAAAATAAATCCTTTTCCTTTGGTAAAAAATAAAAACTATGATAGCTAAACTATCACATGCAAGTATATACGTACTTGACCAAGAAAGTGCTTATGACTTTTACATCAACAAATTGGGGTTTGTAGAAAAAATGAAAATTCCAATTGGCGATGATGCTTTTTGGCTGACGGTTTGTCCCAGAGACCAAAAGGAAATAGAAATCACCTTAATGCCCATCAATAGGGGAGGAATGTTTAAAGCGGAAGTTGCGCAGCAGCTTTCGGAATTAGTGAAAAATGGCACTTTTGGTTTTGGGGTATTTGAGTGCACAGATATTTTTGCCACTTATCAAGAGCTGAAAGACAAGGGAGTCGTCTTCACCAAAGAACCTACTCAAGAATTCTATGGCGTCGAAGCTATGTTTAAAGACGATTCTGGAAACTGGTTTTCACTCACCCAATTCAAAAAAGAGAATTAATATGAAAACAGTTTTTACCATCAATTGGATTTTAACCCTACTGCTGAGCATAGCAACAGGGGTTTTCAAACTACTTCAACAAGAAGCGGATATTGAATTGTTTAGTGCCATAGGTTTTACGGAAACAATGACCACTGCATTGGGTGCGATCCAACTTCTGGGAGGTATTCTTCTTATTCCCGCAAAGACCAGAAAACTAGGAGCATATATTATGATTCCAACCTTCATTATTGCTGCCATTGCCGTCTTCGCAAATAATTTAATAGGGTTTGGAATTATTTCACTCCTATTTATAGCGATGGCCTATTTGGTTATAATAATGGAAAATCGAATTAAAGGCAAAAATTAGAATAGATGAACAAAACAGAAAAAGTTACAGCTTTTATCACAGCCTTGGATAACCCACTAAAGGAAGAAATGAATGCAGTACGTGAAATCATTTTAAATTCAAGTCACAAAATAACAGAAGATATTAAGTGGAGTGCTCCAAGTTTTGCTTACAAAGACAATATGGCAACTTTCAACCCAAGAGCCAAAAAGTTTGTGAATCTAACCTTTCACAAAGGAGCCTTAATTGATGACACAACTGGACTTCTTGAAGGCGACAAGAAAGAAGCTCGTGTGGCTAGGTTTACCAACATGGAAGAAGTATTTAGAAAGAAAGAAGCCTTAGAATCTGTTGTTCAAAAATGGATTGAGTTAATGGATTCAAAAGGGTAAAGCTAATGAAGACAGAAGACAGAAGACAGACTGCCGAAGTGGTGCTTCTGCCTTGCACCTAGCCGATCTCTCATCTGTCATCTGTCATCTGTCTTCTCCCGTAGTATGGTCTTTAATAGTGACCCTGGTAGCTGTCTATTGCACCTCCCCCTGCTTGGGACTTAACCTAAGCACCGTACCCGGTCGGTTCAGCAATACATAGATCGCCCCGTCTGGTCCGGTGGTCACATCCCGGACTCGACCAGCATTCTTAAGTATCGTTTGCCGGTACATCATCTGTCTCTTATACACATCTCCGAGCCCACGAGACCGAGGCTGATCT
>CAJXUM010000086.1 GCA_913060855.1 uncultured Lewinella sp.
ACGAGATCAGCCTCGGTCTCGTGGGCTCGGAGATGTGTATAAGAGACAGACTTTGAAGTCACCCCTGATGTTAGAAGCTAAGGACTTCACTTTTTGTTCCCGGACATTTTGCTCGATAATCGCAACCGGATTGTAGTAATCAAAGGCATCTACTTGGAAGTACCCGCCCCATTGGTCATAGGTCTCGTTATTGATATCTTGAATAACGGGAGCTGTAGGTGTAAAAATAGTAGCATATCTGAACGCTTCATTAAATCCAAGGTTTTGATCGGACGAATTAGAAGCGATGTTTGCACTCACGGTTAATCTATCGTTAAATGCCTTTTGAGTGATATTTGCCCTTACATTGATTCTTTCGAAACCTGTATTTTTTGCTACACCATCTACATCTCTATAGTTAGCAGAAACTCTGTAACTAGTGGTTGGAGTACCGCCACTCATCGAAAGATTGTGTGTTTGCGTAACACCTGTCTGAAGTAATTCGTCAAACCAATTTACCTCTCCTCCCAAATCCGGACCACCAGCATCGATAAATTCCTGACCCTGATATACATCAGGTACGTCATCAGCATTTTCAATACTCACTTGTCCAGAGTAATTAATGACAGAATTTCCTACCTCTCCGCGTTTGGTGGTAACCAAGATTACCCCAGAGGCACCTCGAGTACCATAGATCGCAGCGGCAGAGCCATCCTTCAATACATCGATAGAGGCAATGTCATTTGGATCCACACTGCTTAGGTCTCCACCAAGTACACCGTCAATTACCACTAAAGGTTCTTGACTTGCACCTACTGTTGAAAGGCCTCTCAAACGAATATTGAAACCTCCATTTGGATTCGCACCAGGTCTAGCAATGGCCAAACCCGCAACTTTACCTTGCAGTAATTGGGTGGGATCATTAACGTTACCCTTATTGAAGTCTGCTGCTTTGACCGAAACAATGGAACCGGTAACTTCTCTTGATTTAGAAGTACCGTAACCAGTTACAACGACTTCATCCAGCAATTCACCTGGAGAAAGTGCAACATCAATTACTGTGGCAGCTCCAAGTGTAATAGATTGGGTTGAAAATCCGGTATAGGATATTGTAATGGATTCAGCACCGTCAGGAAGTGTAAGGGAATATTGCCCGTCTAGGTCGGTGACTGTGCCTGAACTAGTACCTGTTACTAGGACACTTGCGCCTATCAGGGGTTCCTTTGTGTCATTATCAGTAACAGTACCTGTTATGGTCTTTTGCGCAAAAGCGCCGGAACACATAAACATGACCATTGCCACCAATAATGTGGAACGGTGTAGTAGTTGTTTCATACATTAAAAATTTAGGTTTAAAAACAATCAAAAACAAGATGTTAAAAATCGCATTCTTTGATTCTTAAATCTCTACTGATGGATGTTAAGTAGTATTAAGTAATGTTCAAAAAATAGATTTCAAGATATTCCTGCAAAATTTAGAGTGCTAAATGAGGCAGAGAATAAGTTAAAGACGGACCGCTACTGCTATGACAAAGCAATCAATTTTCATGGAGAAAATTGCTATATAGAAAGCGGTATGATAGTATGGCTAAATCAAAATATCGGTTTATGATTCTTTCTTAATAGATTGACAACTAGTATAACTAAGCTACAAACCTGCATTAGTCTCTAAATATAGTTGACAGCATATCAAAACACGATTTACTTAACGATCCATCTAATTTTTTAATCAATAGGTTAAATGAGGTTTACGAATTTGGCAAGATGATTTAGGGTCAAAATTATTAATGAAATCTATTTGGAGTTCGTAATTAAATTTTGAACTCCTTACAGATTGAAGAACAAAATAAAAGATTTTTAGCTAATTATTTCATTTTTGAATTGTTTTATTTCTCTGACTGAGACAAACCTTAGATTATTTAAAAGTAGCAAGCTGTTTTGATATTTTCATCGTGGATGACAACGGAAAGACATGAAGTTATTGAATATCAGTTCTTTCTGTCAATTCTAAATCAATTAGCCTGTACTAGACTACAAACCTGCATGCGAAAAATAACGGCAAGCTTTGCCCCGCATTCTTAGCTTTCTTCGACCACAGAAAAGTGCAGAGGAAATACATTATTACATTTTTATTTATCCCCGTATTAGAGCAATTTAGAAAGAAGAGAAATGGATATGGAATCGCATTCTTCCAGTAGGGCCAGTTATGCTTTGGTGGGCGTTCAATATAATCATGCGGAATATTGCGTTCTACCATCTTATCAGGCATCCACTCCACCATCAATGATGAATGCCAAGGGGATTCAATAAATACAAAAGATTGGGGATGGTATTAGAGTCCTAAGATTCTAGGTGAGTTGCGTAGGTTCCGAGGTGGTCTTCGATGTCCCGATTGCCACTTAGGTTAGCAAACAAGCAAAAGCTTGTCACCAATATATAGGTAAAAAGCAGAGATTTGGGCTTTCCAAATCTCTGCTTTTTAGCGGATCCATTGTGAGGAAGGTATGCACGGTATAGTGCTAGGCTAGGCTTAGACTTCAGAAGTTTCTTCTGGCACGCCTTGGGAAACTTCTGAAATCTTGCGGAGGAACGATACTATTTCCCGTAGGTCTGATTGAATTCATTAAAGGACTTGTCCTTATAATGCCCTTCTCCAACAAAAGTTAACTCCTTCATGATAGTTTTGGCATCCTTAAAGCCTGGCGAGATAGTGATTCGGTCTTGCTTTTCATCCAAGTAGACAAATGCAGGATATCCCATTTTACCATCTAATAAAGCATAAGCCAATTCATGCACACCTCGGCGACCAGCGTTGGGAATATATTTTAGTGTATAGTCTTTGTATTCGACGTTGTCTTTTTGTTCTGCATTGAACTTGACCGCATAGAAATGCTCATTGATGACTTTGGCTACGTCTTTATCTTGAAAAGTCGTTTTATCCATTTTCTTACACCAACCGCACCAGTCAGTATATACGTCAACAAATATTTTCTTGGGATTTTCCTTGTGCAGTGCCATGGCTTCTTCCCAGCTATACCAAGTAATGGTTTCCTCTTCAGCGTTCGAACTAGGCGGAGTAGTGGGAGAAACAAAAGCAACGCTAAGCGCAGCAATACAAAGAATTAGAGCACTTCCAAAAACTTTTTTCATTTTAATCTATTTTTGATTCGGGACTATCGTTAGTGAATCGAACCTTTGTGTTTTAAATCTGAGATCATACAGAATAGTTCGACTCGATGTGTCGCAAGATACCGGATTATTACGAAATAAAGGTAGGTCGTATTTCCGGATTAAGATAACTTTAACGGGAGCAGGCCCTGATCTGTAGCCGAGCGGACAAGTCGCTAGGGATAAAATAAAACAATCAATGAGTAAAAAAATAGTACTAGGTATAGGAGGTTCAAGTGGATCCATTTATGCGAAGGTATTGATGGATCGGCTACAAGCGCTATCGGACCAGTGGTCTGCGGTAGGGGTAGTGATGAGTGACAATGCTCGTTTCAATTGGAAGTATGAGTTGGATAATGAAGATTACAAGAATTATCCCTTCGACTTTTATGATAAGAAGGATTTCATGGCTCCTTTTGCCTCAGGTTCGGCTCGATATGAAACGATGATAGTTTGTCCTTGTTCCATGGGGTTAATGGGACGTATCACGCACGGTATTTCGGATGATCTCATTACCCGGGCCGCAGATGTGGTATTGAAAGAACGGCGAAGACTTATTCTGGTTCCCAGAGATACGCCTTATAGCTTAATCCACATCAATAATATGAAATTGCTCACCGAAGTGGGAGCCGTCATCTGTCCGGCTACTCCTTCTTTTTACAGCAAACCCAAGAATTTTGAAGAGCTGGCAGCTACCGTGGTTGATCGAGTCCTCGACCTGGCCGGTTTTGATTTGACGACCTACCGCTGGGGTGAAAAAGACTAAGTTTTTCTACTTAAAAGCCTTGATTTGCTTAATACGGCAAAATATCAGACCTTTGTCGCCCGTTTACAGGACGATACCGGAAAAAACGGTTAATATATATTCTATTTATGGGTACCTTAGGTACTTTAATCACTAGACTTTGAGACAAAGTCTATCAATACACAAGAAGAAATGGATTCCTTAAGTTACAGCATGGGTATCTTAGTCGCTCAAAATTTAAAGCAACAGGGCTTTACGAGTTTGGAAGGCGCTTCCTTTGCCAAGGGACTGGAAGATGTCATGCAAGATAATAAACTTGAAATTAGTCTTGAACAAGCGAATCAAATCGCGCAGACTTATTTGGGGGAGCACAAATCTAAAGCCCACGCAGGAACAATAGAAGCAGGGCAAAAGTTTCTAGCCGCTAATAGTAAAAAAGAAGGGGTTACAACTTTAGCCAGTGGATTGCAGTACGAAGTTATTACTGCGGCAACAGGACCTAAACCAAAAGCATCGGATAAAGTGAGTGTGCATTATCATGGTACTTTACTAGATGGTAAGGTATTTGATAGTTCTGTTCAGCGAGGACAGCCAGCGGAGTTTGGGGTAACCCAAGTGATCCCAGGTTGGGTAGAGGCACTTCAATTGATGCCTACTGGGTCTAAATGGAGACTTTATATTCCTTCTGAATTGGCCTACGGAGACCGCGGTGCGGGTGCTGATATCAAGCCTTTTTCTACGCTTGTTTTTGAAGTAGAGCTATTAGCTATCAAGTAGAATAGCGCTGAGAGCTTGTTTGGAGGTAAGGATTTGTCCAAATAATCTCTGAGATAATGGAGCAGGATTCATCTCCAGTTTTATACTTAAGGGTAAGAAATTGGAGAGGGGTCCTATTCCATGCATTGTCAAAGAAGCTTATCAATAAAGTTGTCTGGACTTATGAGGATCGATATTTTATCAGTCATGCCTGAGTTGTTGCGAAGTCCGCTGGAGCATTCCATAATGAAGCGGGCACAAGATAAGGGCTTGTTGGAGGTACACCTTCACAATCTGAGAGACTATGGCCTGGGTAAGAACAAACAACTAGACGATTATCAGTTTGGCGGAGGCGCAGGGATGTTGATGCGCTTGGAACCGGTGGTGAATTGCATCGAAAAGCTACAGGCCGAACGTACCTACGATGAGATCATTTACATGACGCCTGATGGTCAGCGGTTGAATCAGCAAATTTGTAATCGTTTTTCCATGAAGGAAAACATCATGATTCTTTGTGGCCATTATAAAGGAATAGATGAGCGCATCCGTGAGCATTTCATCACAGCCGAAATCTCTATTGGCGACTATGTGCTCTCCGGTGGCGAACTACCTGCTGCTGTCCTAGTTGATTCTATTGGTCGACTTCTTCCTGGGGTATTAAATGATGAGACTTCTGCTTTATTCGACTCTTTTCAAGATAACCTCCTGGCTCCACCGATTTATACCCGCCCTGCAGAATTTCGAGGCTGGAAAGTACCCGATGTCTTGCTCTCCGGTAATTTTCCTGAAATAGAAAAATGGCGCTATGAAGAGTCCTTAAAACGCACCCAGGAGCGGCGCCCGGACTTGCTTGAAGGCGAGGACTAGTTTCTTAGATGGTAGAAGAGAGAAGACAGAGGAGAGATTACTAAAGGGCACCTTCTGTCCAGGTGTTTTTACTCCATTTTTAAAACGCTCACCTCTTTTCATCCAGTAGTAATACCCGAATTAAAAGCTGAATTTATAAAACAGAATGGGAATGATTCCCGTCTGGAAAATAGGTAATACCTGTTCACTCCCTCGATCGTAATAGAAACCCGAGAGATTGCGAATGTGGAAGATGTTTTGGATGTCGAATTGGAAGGCATGACTCACCGATTTTTTATTGATGGTATAGGTGAGGCCCAAATCTAGCCGGAAGTAATTGGCCGTTTTCTCGGCATAAATTTTATCCCCCCGAAGTACCTGGCGATTTTCTCGCCTCGAAGCCTCCTCATCGATAGGGGTATAGCGATTTCCATCAGCGTATACCAGTCTAGTATTAAAACTGAAAAGGTTCTTTTGATTGATCAGCCATTCTCTTCCCGAAACGAGATTCACAATATAATTGCCATTAAATCTTGTACTGAATAGTTTGCCGTCGAACGTTCGATAGCGAGCATCATATAAGGATCCCGTAAGTAGTAGGTAATACTGATTAGAGAAAAACTTTTCGACAGTCAATTCCAATCCAATATTGCGGCCTTTTCCTGCATTCGAAAAATCAACCTCAATCACATTCAAAACATCATAATTATTTGAAATATTGAAAGTGGTTTGCAAAGGGAAATCGGTCGAGGTGGAAACCGGAACATCAAAGAGATATTGATAATAAAGCTCGGTTTTGGCGTGCCAGTTATTGGGCCATCTTACTTGATGGCCTATGATAAAATGCCAGGCTTTGGGGATATCTAAGTCGATGAACGGCTGTAGTCCCGAAGAAGCAGGATCGAATCGCCGTGCCAAATAAGTCGTGATATCTCCGACATGACTGTGCTTGCCTATCCCAAAAGAAAAGGTCTGGTTGGGTGCAAACTGCCACTCCCCAGAAAGACGTGGCTCAATCGGCAACACCTTATTTAGGGTGTAATACATTTGATGGAAGCCGAAATTGAGGGTCCATTTATCAGTTGGTCGATATTGCCACTGCAAATAAGATTGAAAGAGCTGCACTAAGCCTCGTTCATCGAGAAGACTATAAATAGAGTCCGCTCTATTCAGGTTATATAGATCGTAGTCGACTTCATACCAATTGGCATTTTGGGTAAACCCTAGGCGCAAATGGTGCTGTGCATTGAACTTACGGGTATAGCTAAAATTGAGTGTAGATTGTAAATACTCATAATCTTCAAATTCGAGCTGGACAAAGGGAAGGTCCGGCGACTGCTCAATTCTATTGAACTCGTAGTAGATATTATAGAATGAAAAAGCAAAGGTCGTCTTGAGATAATCATTGTTTGATAAGGGATACAAATGAGAAACACCCAGCAAGGCCAGTGTATTGCGATCTAGTTCGTCAAAATAATCATCGGGATCGTTCGTCGGCCTAAAATCTTGGATACTTCTATCCCGATTGAAGCCACCCAAACCAAAAACATCAAAAATCCCATTTTTACTAGTCGGGAAATGTAGTTTGAAGGAGATATCCTGATAGTCGGGAATGGATTTCGTCTGTGTCGGATTCAAACCGATTTTGTCCAGTACCGCCAAACTAGAATAACGGTAGTTCACCAAATAGGAACCTGGCTTTTCTTTATTGAAAGGACCTTCGGTCGCAAAATCAATCCCTAGGGAACCAAACATGAAGGTACTTTCTCGTTTGGCGGGATTGCCGCTGCGCATTTTAAGATCAAATACGCCCGAAAGGGAGTTGCCGTACTCAGAAGGAAATGCACCCGTCAGAAAATCCGAATTACTCAGTGTATTACTACTCAACATACTAATGGCTCCACTGCTGCTACCAATGGAACCAAAGTGATTGGGGTTGGGGATCGGTACACCCTCGAGCCGCCACAAGAGGCTGACTGGCGGGTTACCCCGGACAATAATTTCGTTTTCTAGATCATTGATGAACGACACGCCCGGAAAAGACTTGGCCATGCGCGCGGGATCGGAGAAGCTAGCGGCGTAGCGACTGGTTTCCTCTACCGAAAAAGTACGCGCACTGATGCTGGCCATTTCATTGATGGGAGACATCTTATCCACTTTAGCTTTAACGACAATTTCGGAAAGCACATTCGCGGATTCGGTTAGCTCAATCAATAATTGATTCTCCTTACCCGATATTACTTTTAGGCCCGTCACCTGGTAGGAATCATAGCCTATGTACGTCGCTTCAAAGCTCTGCCTACCCACCGGAATATTTTCCAAGATAAATTCGCCCTTTTCATCCGTGGCCGTTCCTTTGAAGTCTTCACTGGAGTGTAAGAATATGTTGGCGCCGATGAGTGGCGTTTTAGATTGGGCATCTACTATTTTACCTCTAATGGTTTGTTCCCACTTTTGCTCCTCTTTTTTTACGAGCGATTGAGGAGTGGTACCCACCAGTGGAGGTGCAGCTTTGCCTAGCTTCTCTTTTAGCACGATCTGTCGGCCAATAAGTCGATAGCTAAAACGATATTTCCTGCCTAGTTGATCAAGTAATTTTCTTAAGGGCTTTTTTTTGATCCAAAAACTATACTTCTTATTGATATTTTTTAGGTCAGGACTATAAGTAAAGGATAGATCTAAGGTCTCTTCTAGTTGGAAAAGATGTTGTTCCAGGTTTTGGCGTTTGGCGTGATAGCTAACGGCTCGATCCAGACTGATTTGGGCATAACTTAGAGGACTAGTCATTACAAAAAGTAAAACTAGCCCTGTCATTAAATCAGCCTTTGGACCCGGTAACAAAGCCATTCGTTATGCTTTCTGTAACTGACTGAATACTTTATATAGGTGTCCATCTTTAGCGATCAAAGCGCCTTGCTCCATCAATTTAAAGAGTATTTCCTTGCGATCTGTATCATAAGCCTTTTCTCCTCTAAAGAGCTTCAGCTGTGCGCCAGATAGATTCAGCTGATTGATCATTTGCTCTGGGGCGATGTTTTGTCGGAAATCAAGTGTCGTCTCTCCCTCGATGAGTAGACCTATCATGATGAGTTTATCGGCTTGACAGTGGTAGGTACGGATTTCTCTAGCTGATTTCTGTTCGAGGTATTCTATTTTCTCCAAGGTCTTATCAAAGACCATGTCGCTAAATATTTCAATTAAGCTTTCTGCTTTATCGAGTTCTTCATTTTTTAATTTCTCCCAATCCTCGCCCGTCACTGAGTTAGCGGCTAAGAAATTGATGAAATCTTTTTCAAGACTCTTTAGTTCGTCAAGGTTTAAACGTCTGTATTTCATACTCTAAGTGAATTCAAGTTTACGGTATTGTAGCGACCACAAATTTACTATATCTCTATCAGCATAGCTAGAGAAGAGGCAAGTAATAGCCCGCTAGTTTCTATTTTTCATCGAAAAAATGGGCGAAAGCACCTTGCATTGCGTATACATTTTGTAAAATTGCAGCGCAAAGTAGGTATGTTCTCATTTTAGATGAACGGAGCTCTTTAACTGATAAAAAACTGAACTATGGAATTCATTATACCCAATTTGGCAAGTGCAGAAGTATGGATGAGCTTGCTGACCTTGACCTTCCTGGAAATAATATTGGGGATCGACAACATTATATTCATTTCGATAGCCTCCAATAAATTGCCAGAGGAGGAGCGACCCAAAGCGACTAATATAGGTTTGCTATTAGCGATGTTACTCCGTGTGGTCCTGCTTTTTGGGATTTCGATATTAGTCGCTATGGAAGAACCCTGGATTGAATTCCACACGGATTTCTTATCTGGCGGCTTTTCAGGACAAAGCATTATTTTGATTCTTGGGGGACTATTCTTGTTGTATAAAAGTACTTCTGAGATCCATCATAAATTGGAGGGAGATGACCATGCGAATGGAGGTGGAGGCGTGAAGGCTACCTTAACACAGGTAATTATTCAGATTACGTTAATCAATATCGTCTTTTCTTTCGATTCTATCTTGACAGCCGTGGGGATGACCAATGGCGTAGAAGGCGCCCTAGCCATTATGGTTTTTGCCGTGATCTTCTCGGTGGTTATTATGATGCTTTTTGCCAATCCAGTGGCCAATTTTGTGAATAAACATCCAACGATTCAAATGTTGGGACTTGCCTTCCTGATTTTGATTGGTTTTATGCTGATAGCTGAAGGAGCGCATTTGGCCCATTTCGAAATTGCGGGAACAGGAGTAGGTGCAGTACCTAAGGGATACCTTTACTTCGCTATTTCCTTCTCACTTTTCGTTGAATTCCTCAATATGAAGTTGAGAAAGGACAAGACCGATAAGGTACAATTGCATGGAGTGAAAAGAGAAGCAGTGCGGGAAGGAATATTGAAGAATAAGGATTAAGGGATGTTGACAAAATAAATTTACATTTATGGCAGCGTATTTTGCCGCTATACTGCGTTTTTCGCCTCGTCTATCGACAAAATACGGCTCCCATAAAACGCAATTTATTTTATCGCCATCCCTATAAGTAGGAGAGTGGTGCTAGTGCACTTTAAATGACTAGCCCTTTTTGATCAATAAATTTGGAGGACGATCCTATGGAGAAAGCCTTGAAGGTATTGGTGATCAGTAATTATGATGATAACTATAATGCTGTTCGTCCAGAGGGAGAGATTTTCATTGGTTTGAAGAAAGCGGGAGTCGAGGTCGAAGTAATGACTTTTGGGCATGCGCCTTTCGTGGCGCGTTTCCGAGAGGCAGGGATCCGCGTGATTGATTTTCATCCAGAAAAAAAGTTTGACCGAGTTGCCGTTCGGCTGATTCGGGATGAATTGGTCAGTGGGGGACATGACATCCTACATTTATACAATAACCCGGCCATCATCACGGGCTTGCAGGCCGCCTGGAACCTACCCGTCAAAGTGGTGACCTACCGAGGCTATACCGGCAATATCCACTGGTATGACCCGACCTGCTACCTCACCCACCTCAATCCGCGCGTAGACAAAATAACTTGCCTAGCCGATTCCATCAAAGAACTATTCCAAAGTCAGCCCTTTTTCAAAAAAGAGAAGGCAGTGACGGTCAATAAAGGCCATCGCTTGTCTTGGTACGAGGATGTCAAGGCTGCTGATCTATCGGAATTTAATATTCCGCCCAATGCGATCACGGCGAGTATTGTAGCCAATGCGCGTAAAATGAAAGGCATTCCTTATTTGATGGAAGCCACTAAGCTACTTCCGGCAGATGCCCCCGTTCATTTCATCTTAGTGGGCCGCAATATGGATGAGCCAGAAGTACTCGAGATCCTGAAAACCAGTCCTTATAAAGATCGGGTGCATTTTCCGGGCTTCAGACGAGATGTCTTGGAAATAGTGAGGGCCTGTGATTTTAGCATTTTACCGTCCATTTTTGGCGAAGCAACTCCGAAGGGAGCGCTGGAGGCCATGTTTTTGGGCAATCCTACCATCATCACCTCTATTCCTGGCAACCGCGGGATGGCTATCGACGGAGAAACTGGCCTTGTCGTGCCTCCCAGAGATCCGGCTGCTCTGGCCAAGGCTATCGAGAAACTTGCCTTTGATGCCGAGTTACGCAAAGACATGGGACAAAAAGGGCAGAAGCATATAGCCGACTTCTTGAGCGTGGAACGTTCGGTTAGAGAAATGAAAAAAGTATATGAAGACTTGGTAGGCCAGCCATAAATTCTCGCCGATTATCCTTTGCTAATTCCAATGGTATAATTTTAAATTTTAACTTTGGGCTTCATTAAGATTGCTCTGAAGCTGTTTTAAAATGGAGGTTGAAATTAGTTGTAGGTGCTTAGAATACAAGCTGTCTCTTATACACATCTCTCCGAGCCCAC
>CAJXUM010000087.1 GCA_913060855.1 uncultured Lewinella sp.
ATCTACACTATCCTCTTCGTCGGCAGCGTCAGATGTGTATAAGAGACAGGATTATCTCTACATTAATAAGGGAGACGGCACCTTCTCGGAGGAGCTGATCGATCGCATTGATTTCTGTTCGATATCGAGCATGGGCGGAGACATCGCCGACCTGAACAATGACGGACATCCTGAAATTATTTCCACCGACATGCTAGCCGCAGATAATTACCGCCTCAAAGCGATGTCTGCTTTTGATCCTTATCACTTGGAGGATATAAAATACCGAGCCAATTATCATTATCAAATTGGCCAAAACTGTTTGCATCTCAATGATGGACAAGGCAATTTCCAAGAAGTGGGGATGCTGGCAGAAGTAGCCGCTACCGATTGGAGTTGGGGGGCCTTGGTTTTTGATTTCGAGAATGATGGGCGCAAAGATTTATTCATCAGTAATGGTATCCAGAAGGACCTGATGTATATGGATTTTCGGGACTTCCTGGCCAACAACGGCGTATATGGGAAAATCGCACAGAAGGCGGATGTTGACTTCCCTGCTATGGTTTCTCAAATGCCTTCTAATCCCATCTCGAACTTCGCTTTTTCCAATCAGGGCAAGCTACAGTTTGAGGATAAGGCACAACAATTAGGACTAGGGCAAGCCTCGTTTAGCAATGGGGCCGCTTATGGCGACCTAGATAATGATGGCGATATGGATTTGGTTATCAATAATGTCAACTCGCCTGCCTTTGTATACCGCAATGAAGCCGAAAAACTCAACAATCATTATATCAAGATCACCTTTTCGGGAACCGAAAAAAATCCACTAGGTATTGGTGCGCAAGTTAACATTACCACAAAGGAAGGCCTGCAAACTATGCAAAACTTCAACAGTAGAGGTTTTGAAAGTAGCATTGAGCCGCAACTCATTTTTGGGCTGGGCAAAGCTAGTTCCATCGACCAGCTGGAAGTAATATGGCCCGACAAAAAAACACAAATCTTAAGCGGAGTCACCGTAGATCAAACCCTCAACTTAGTCTATTCCGATGCCAGCGGATCAGCTACACCACCCAATGCGCCAGCCACACTGTTTGCTGAAGTAAGTGCTCAGCTGTTGAATGGCAATGCTAAACACAATGAAAACCAATACAATGATTTCGACCATGAAGGTTTATTACTGGGGATGTTATCCCGAGAAGGGCCAAAACTGGTGAAAGGTGATGCCAATGGCGATGGCCGCGAAGATTTTGTGCTGCTTGGCGCAAAAGATGATGATGATAAGCTGTTTTTACAAACCAGCAATGGAGGATTTCGATTAAAAGCTAATCCCGTTTTTCGAGACAAAGATGTCAAAGCTTTCGAAAGTAGTAGTGGGGTGTTTTTTGATTACGATCAAGACGGAGATCAGGATCTCATGATCGCGGCAGGAGGAAATGAATACCAGCAGGGCAGAAAATATTTCATTTTGCGCTATTTCCGGAATGATGGGAAAGGGAATTTCATGATCGACAATAGTAATATTCCACAAGTGGTAGGCAACTTCTCTTGCATAAAAATGGCCGATGTTGACAATGATGGGGATATGGATATGTTTTTGGGTGGGCGGGCCGTCCCCGGTAATTATGGCTTACCGCCAAAGAGTTATTTGTTGATCAATGAAAATGGCCAATGGCGTGATATTGCCACGAGTGCGATTGCAGGGGTAGGGATGGTAACGGATGCCACTTGGGCCGATATCGACGGCGACCAAGACCTAGATCTAATTGTAGTAGGGGATTGGGCTGATATAAGTGTTTTCAAAAACGAACAAGGCCAGTTTAGGATAACGCCTCCCATTCCCAATAGCAACGGTTGGTGGAAAAGCATAGAGGCGGCAGATTTAGACCAGGATGGGGACATGGATTTTGTGGTAGGCAATTGGGGACTCAATTCTAAATTCAAAGCCTCACCCAGTCGACCAATCAGTATGTATGTCAATGATTTTGATGCAAACAATAAGAGTGAATTCATCATCAATTGGTATGCGCCCTTGGATGATAAACCTTATCCTTTTGCCACAAAGATGGATATTACCCAACAACTCCCCCACCTCCGCAAGCAAATTCTGAAATATGAAAGCTATGCCAACGAAACCTACGAATCACTTTTCACTCCAGCCATAAGGCAAGGTGCTATTCCATACGAGGCCAACTACCTAGCTAGTGCCATTCTATGGAATAATGGGGGCAAATTTTCGCTACAAGCGCTTCCCATTGAAGCACAAGTATCGCCCGTTTTTGCCATTGTGACCGATGATTTCAACCAGGATGGGAATACAGATATCTGGTTGGGAGGAAACTACTATGCCCTCAAGCCCCAAGTAGGACGACAAGATGCTAGCCGAGGAGTACTATTAGCCGGTAAAGGCAATCAGCAATTCGAAGTCATCCCACCCACTACTTCTGGTATTGTCGTAAAGGGCGAAGTGCGCGATGCAGATATGCTCCAAGTAGGAGATCAAAAAGTATTAGTGGTAGCGAGGAACGATGAATCAGTCTTGGTTTTTAAACAAAAATAAAAGCACCTACTTTTGTACGGTTTTTCCCCAGTGAAATATCTGCAATGCATCATCATTGCAGCCAACTAATACGGCTTGTTTGTTGAGTTTGGCTAGGCTTTTCACGTCATAAGGAACGTAAAACCCGCTTTCAGCCTTGCTGACGGGCTCGAACTTCCCATTTCCATCTCCGAGCAAGAGTAAACCGATCCCTGCATCATTGCGAGGAGTCTCTACTTCTGCGCTATAGAGATTGCCCGCTACTAAGAGGTCCAACTTATTATCCTCATTGAAATCTTCAATCAGAATATCATTGATAGAGGACCATTGGGCTTCCGGCGGAAGTGGTGTTAATTGAAATTGTCCATTCCCTTTATTTTCCAAGTAAACACTGGCGAAGGTCTGAGCTTGTAAGTGCAGTGCCTGTTGTAGTTGCTCATCCTGATATACCGTAGTGATGTCTGCTGAAGCGAAGAGGTCGTAGGTTTTAAATTTCTCTTTAATAGCAGGCACTTGCTGAGAAGAACAAGCTCTTCCTCGAAGCGGAAATTGCTTGCCAAAATTATAATACGCCAGGACCACATCTTTATTCCCATTATTATCAAAATCGTAATAGAATACTTCGAAGGGTTCTTCTACCGTCGCTTTGTACTTATAATTCAAGCCCAAATTTCCGGCTACTAAATCCATGTCTCCATCCTTATCCATATCCGCCGCTTCGATGCTATACCACCAGCCCGTACTTTCCGCCAGGCCATAGGCTTCCGTTTGATCTTTGAAAGCTCCATTCTCCCATCCCAAAATGGTAATTGGCGTCCACTCTCCGACCAAGACCATTTCCTTTTGTTGATCTCCATTCAGGTCTACCCAGCGAGCATCATTGATCATTCCAATATCCGTTAGCGCAGGAGCCAGCATTTCATTGGCATTGATAAATTGGCCTCCCTCATTACGAAGCAGCACACTAGTTGCAGGTTCGGGATAAGCCCAAGGAATATGCCTACCAGTCACCAATAGATCAGTATCCCCATCTTGGTCAAAATCTTCAGGTAACACTTTTGAACCGCTAAATTTCATATCCGGTAACCAATTTTTTGCTTTGTCAAATTGGCCACGCCCATCATTAAAGTACAAGCGATCCTGGTAAGCATCTGCATCCTCATCAAATTCATTTCCCCCACTTACTACATACAAATCAAGGTCACCATCATTATCAGCATCAAAAAAACTAGCCCCCATATCTTCGTGTAAAGCGTCTCGATGAAAAGCAGAAATAATCGCTGAGGTATAATGACCATCCAATTGCTGTAGCATCAATTGCCCAGGGCTAGCGACGGCTCCTCCTAGAAAAAAGTCATCTAGCCCGTCTCCATTCACATCTCCCACCGCTAAACTTGGACCATTGTTAGACATTTTATGCGGTAGCAAAACCTGTTCCTCAAAATCATCAAAATCATTTTCTTTATGCTCACAAGCTAAGTTTAAGGCTTCGGTCCGGTTCTGAAATAAGGTATTTTTGGCATTAAGGCCTTTGCCCTTCCTTGGTTTTTTAGCCTTGCTGTACAGCACCTTGAGGGTTTGATCTGCCTTTGGATTATTAATTCGAGTGACCTTACCATCGGGCCATTCTACTTCTAGGCTTTCAATTTTCGCATTTTTGCCTAAGCCAAAATGGGCGAGATCTTCACTACAAGAATAGATACCTCTTGCACTCGTCAATTCCACCAACTGTCTACCATCAGCAGTCTTCACCCAAACCTTACTTCCCATTTTTGCCACACCTGCTACATCATTGATTAGCTCTACGCGCAAATAGTGATTATCGGATAAGGTTTCGCTATTATTTTGATAGATAAAAGCTTCTTCATTCACATTATTGAGTACCAAATCAAGGTCACCATCATTATCCAAATCCGCATAGGCCGCGCCATTTGAAAACGTCTTTTGATCTAGGCCCCAACTCTCCATTTTTTTCTCAAAGCTTAAATCTCCTTTATTTTGAAAGACGTAATTCTGTAGTTTTTCAGAAGGAACCAAGTCCAGTACTTTATTGATATCTACCAAGTCCCAGATAGAAATACCCTGTGGATTGGGGTTTTTCTTTAGGTATTCAGCAATTCTTGTTTCTATCGCTTTGGCTACTTTTTTTGTCGCATCACTATTTCGGATATCTCTCAGCAAACCGTTGGTTACATATATATCCTTCCAACCGTCATTGTCCAAATCAGCAAAAAGATTAGTCCAACTCCAGTCGGTTGTCGCTACCCCTCCCAGCTGCGCCACATCACTAAATGATAAATCACCATTGTTGACCTGTAGGGTATTAAACATGTATTGATAATGTCCCCCCTCTTCCACGACCTTCCAAAATTTATCGGGATTCATGCCACTCATATTGGCTTTGAGGCGGTAATTGTCCTCGGCTACCATATCCACCACCATCAAATCCAATTGCCCATCATTATTTATATCGCCTGCATCAACTCCCATGCTGAAATAGGACATATGTTTCAAGGCTTCATCGGCTTGATTACTAAAGGTGCCATCTCCATTATTGACATATACAAAATCAGACACCCAAAAATCATTGGCGACATATAGGTCTGTCCAGCCATCTCCATTAATGTCGCTCGCTGTGACACCATTGGGAAATCCGGCTTTTAATAAGCCGGCCTTTTCCGTCACATCTACAAATTTGGCACCTTGGTTCTCCATTAAGCGAGGACTATATTGGTCGAGCAATAATTCCTTATTGTAGAAAGGGGAATAATCGCCTGGATTGGGTGGTTGGTTGAGTAGAAATAGATCGAGATCGCCATCTTTATCATAATCGAGGAAGGTAGCCCCTCTCGTACGTTCGCTGTTGGCTAGGCCATAGGCTTCCGCACTTTCAGCAAATTTACTATTGCCTTTATTGATGTACAGTTTATTCTTGCGCAAGTCTGGCTTATCATCATACAACTCACGGCAGACATAGATATCTATCAGTCCATCCTGGTTAATATCCCCGAAAATCACACCGGAAGACCAGCCTCCATCATCAAGAATACCGGCTTGTTTCGTGATATCCTGGAACTTCATACCTCCTTTATTCAGGTATAAACGATCGGGTACCTGGTTACCGGCAAAGTAAATATCGGCTAAACCATCATTGTTGACATCTCCAATCCCTACGCCAGCTCCGCCGTAGAAGTTGGAATAAATCATAATGTTGTGCTCCTTGGTGTCCTTCAATTTATTATTGAACTTGACCCCAGTTTCTTTCGAGCTCAACAAAGAAAAGAGCTTATCCGCTGGTGGTGCATTGGCAGAAAATGAAATACTTACCAATAATATTACCCCAAGGGCACCTGCTATGCTAAAACCTGTTTTCCTTTTCATCAGCTTAATCTTTGTGAAAAACACCATCATAAGAACTCCCCATATAGGCTCCCCATTTAATCTTCTTATAGAGCGGTAGCTTTGTCGCGATACGATGTATCTGAATGCCATCAAAAGTATAGGTATGCCTCAAGTTATTACCATGACAATAAATAATATCCAAGGCTGCATCTCCATCCAAATCCCCGATCCAGGGCGTAGAAGAAAGATTTTGACCATCAAACCTATCTCCGATCTGTAATACTTGATCCGCTTTAAAATCGATGACGACCAGCATATTATAGAAGAACTTCTGGAAGCCATTTTTAATCTCCTGAAAATTGAGACTCATCATTATTTCGTCCTGGCCATCATTGTTCCAATCCAGTACAACAGGCGTTATCATTTGATAAAACCCCAAAGAGTCTATGTATTCTATCGTTCCTTTTTTCCCATCCACCATCACCTGAGCACTCCAATCTAGTTTTGGCCATACGCCTTGCGCATAGGATATAAAAAAATCAGGAATGGAATCGGGTGTAAAATAACCAATGGCTATCGAGCTATAAATTTCTGAATTTGGCCGAACGACTTCCCAAACCCTTTCGTGGCTCTCCCCATCAAAGGCAATGATCCGGCCATTAACCGCATTAACAATGATATCTAATATACCATCACTCGTAATATCCACTCTTACCGCTGGGCCAATATATCCTTTGTCTTTACTCGTGTCTAAAACCTTGGCTTTAGAAAGATCCCCCTTCATGACATCCGACAAATAACCTTGGTACAAATTCCCTCCTATCGTTTCTCCCCCGGTTCCAAATACGATTTCATGGTCTTTTTTTGTCGGACTTGGACTTACTGTAATCGACATATAAGTTTCCTTATCATCTGGCATAACCGCACGCGCCAAAACCTGGCCATCTTTACCACTGAAAATGACCAGAGAACCTGCTGGTCGATCGGGATCATAGGGTTCAGCCATCACATCCCCTCCATTAGACACCAATATATCCTCCGTTCCATCCTTATTCTGATCGGGAATAAATTGTGGATTGTAAAAATTGAACCAATTCTCCTGCCATTCTTTCTTTTTCACTTGCTCAGTAGAAAAACGCCAAATGACTTCCCCCGTCGCCCCATTCACGGCAATTAGCTCCGCCGAACGGCCGCCAATAATGGCATCTTCAATGCCATCCCCACTAATATCTTTCAATGCCGCCGATCCAAAAACTTGGTCCTTTGCCGTGACTTTCCAGAGCAATTGGCCATTTGCTCCATCCAAAGCCATCACCGCAGAATCACAAGCATGAAACTCTTCTCGCCCCGCTCCAATTATAATATCCTTAATCCCATCTCGATTGAGATCCGCTACGCGCGGGGAGGAAAAGGTACCAACATTTTGTAATGTTTTAGTCCAATTAGCTTGTGCTACAGCAGGAATTTGAAGACTAGCTAAAAATACAATCATAAAGAAGACTACCACCTTAAAAAAGATAGTTTGCTTACTCCTATAGAAGGACAAATTCATCCGCTCTTTTTAGGTGAAAATAATGTGAAAAAATACTACTTTTTTTTCAAACCTTCGTCTTATCAGAAAGGCTAATTGATGACGAAAAGGAAGAGTATTGAGATACAAATACAAAAAAAGGAAGCAGCGGGGCTACTTCCTTTCTAAATTTCTAATACAGTTTGGTTCTTACAATTTTTTCTCGGGTTATACAGAGACGACTTTATAAAAAATCAACGTATATACCCTTGAGACGGTTCTTTTTGAAAAGGTAACAAAAAGAAATGGCCTATCGTTTAATATGATCTATCTGGAACGAAACGTGCAGGATCTTACAAGTGTTTTAGGTGGAGAATATGGCTTGGTAATCGCTAAAAAGCAGTAGGTATAGTCACTCCCTAAGAAGTTGAAATTATTATCCCTCTTGTTCTTGGCAAAAAGCAATAAATTTCCGCAAGTACAACTGCGTATGCTTAGTCGCTTCAAACATTCCCATATGTCCTACTTTGTCGAGGATATGAATAGCTGAAACATTAGGGAGGTGTGTTTGCTCCAAACTTTGGTCAGCAGGAACAGCAGCATCTTTTTTGCCAATAATAAAGAGAACCGGGCATTTAGCTGCTGCTAAGACAGCTGATCGGTCAGGCCGATTTTTCATAGCATGGAGTGCGTCAATGATCCCTTCGGTTGGATACTTAGAGGCTCGGAAAGTCAATTTTTCGATCAGAAAGGCATTGCTATTGACAAAGTCGGGCGCAAAAAGAGCAGGAATAAGTTGCTTGACAAACAAAGCGGAGCCCTGTCGTTCAATGAAGCCAATTCCTTTCTGGCGCCCCTGCTTTTTATCTTCACTATCTGCATAAGGATGGGAGTGAAATAAGCCCATGCCTAATAATTTTTCTGGGTATTTCTCAGCAAAAGCAAGGCTTACATAGCCCCCCATAGAGTGGCCAACCATAATTACTTTTTCCTGTTTCAACTCTTCGACTACCGCATAGACGGAATCCGCCATGTCTTCAATGGAAACCCCTTTCCACACCTCAGATTCGCCAAAGCCTGGAAAGTCAATCGTCACTACCTTGTATTTTTCTTCTACCAGGTCATTTCTGAAATCTTCCCAAATCCTACTGTCTTCACAAAAGCCATGCAGTAAAACTATTGCTAAGCCTTTACCTTCTGTATCGTAAGCAATAGTTCTGTCTCGAAAAGTAATGTTTTTCATATAGGTTTCTCCTTGTGTCGCTCAAAAATTTCATCGTAATGGGGAGCTAAAATACTCCAATCATAATGAGCCACAAAATCCCGATAGAAATTATCCGAACGAATAGTGCTTATTTCTTCAATCGCTATCCTCAATTTTTGAATTAATTCATCTGGTGTTTCATACAAATGTGTGGCACGTTGAAGCTCAGGGATATGTGCGGGGTAGGCCAAACGATTGGGTAAAATCGGATAACATCCACAATATATAGCTTCGACAATACTTCCTCCAAAAAAATCTTGCTGGTTCGTTACGGGTAAAATATCCGCTAAGTGAAGTAAGCGGGCATATTCTCCTCGATCTTGGGCGTAACCGAAATGAATAATATGCTGGGCTAAGCGGGCCTTGGCCTGTTCAAAAATAGGAGGTGTCTTGTGATAATCCCTCCCCAAGACAATCAGTTTGAACGGCACATCTTCCTCACTCAATTGAAATAAGGTTTCAAAAAAAAACGTTGGGTCTTTATCATATTCCCAGCGGTGATTCCAGAGTAAAACGGCCTCCTTCGGTTTGGGCAAATTAGATGTGTCATCTAGTTGTCTTAAATTCAAACCAAGCGATAGTACCTGGCTTTTTTTACGCAACAATTCACTATTTTGCAGCTCGCGATGATCCGGGAATTGGCGAAGAAAGTCGGGAAGTGCCGATAGAAAAGCCTCTTGGTGAAAAGGCGAATTAAAATAAACCGCCTCCGCAGCTAGTGCGCTGGTATAATTGATAAATCCGTATTGGTTGTTTCGATTTAGCGCGGGATCTTTATCCTGGGGCGACCAAGGGTAGGTAATCTGGTTTTCGTGAAAATAGATCACCACCGGAATATGACTGGAACGTCGGCGCGTTAAGGCAAGAAAAGTCGTAAGATCCAGCATATCAGTGGCGACAATGAGGTCTGGGTCGAAATCGAGTTGCATAAACTGTTGAGCCAAGCTCACAGCACCGCCGTACATACGCCATTTCCAGTGTCGTCCTTTTAGTCCGAGCAGCTTAATTGTATGCTTACTTTTTTGCTGGTAGGCTTCCGCCCACTGCCGATGACTACCGCCCAAAAATGGTTCTACCAAAAGGATTTTCATACTACACTGTTTGAACGATTGTAAGGGAAAATTACTATCTTTCAAAAAATAGAGAAAGATTATTTATTAATATAGGATGCCGAGTCTATCCCAAATCAAAAAAGCATTGCCGAATAAAGCAGAACTGGAAAGAGAGCTGAACTTAAAGCAGCTACAAATCAATAGCTTGCTCAATATTACGCAAGCCATCAATGATAATGTTTCCGTGGAAGGTTTATTCAATATGTATAAATCTTTCCTTAGTTGGGAAATTGGTGTCAAAAAAATGGCGCTCTACGTGTTGAAGGATGGCGAGTGGATTTGTGCCGCTTCCATCGGCATCAAAGATAAGCTATTGGAAATTGACATCTCCGAAAGATTACCCACCTATACACGCCTCAAAAATGTAGAAGAATCAGAACACGAACTCATTAGAGAATTCGATGTAGTAATTCCTGTTCGCCATAAGAACGAAGCCATTTCTTATGTTTTCATTGGTGGGTTCTCGGAAGACGACGACATGTACAGCAAGGTGCAGTTTATTACCACTATCACTAATGTGATTGCTGTTGCCATTGAAAACAAGCGCTTGTTTAAACGCCAACTCGAGCAGGAGAGAATGAAACGAGAGATGGAACTGGCTAGTGAGATGCAACGCATGTTGATCCCACAGGAGTTACCCAGTAAAGATTGCTATGAATTGGCTAGTATCTACAAGCCACACCTAGGAGTAGGCGGTGATTATTTTGACTTTATAGAGTTTGAAGATGGGAAAATTGTCTTTTGCGTCGGAGATATTTCTGGAAAAGGAGTAGCGGCGGCCTTGCTGATGGCCAATTTTCAAGCCAACTTTCACACACTCATTAATAAACGAACTGAGCTCGATGAATTTATTCGAGACCTCAATCAATCTGTCCACCTGATTACACAGGGAGAGCGGTTTATCACTTTCTTTATCGCCGAATATGATATCAATACCCGCCAGCTTAACTATGTTAATGCCGGACACAACCCTCCCGTCTTAGTGGCCAATGGGAATATGCATCTGCTGAATAAAGGCTGTACCATACTCGGTTCGTTCACTGAATTACCGGCCTTTGAAGTCGGTAGGCTAAAAGTGGAGGAAGAAGCCGTGATTTTGTCCTTTACCGATGGCTTGAGTGATATTAGAAATAAGGCAGATGAATTTTTGAGTGATGAACTCATTTATGACTTCGTTCAAAGTCATTATCTATTATCTGCTTCTACTTTCAACAATAAACTGCTAGAAGTAATAGAAAATTTTAAAGGCGAAGAGACGTATCCGGATGACTTTACAGTATTGACTTGCAAGATATTTCTACCTCCCGTTTCTTGTTAAGGGCTAAGGAAAAAAAAGGTGGATAACCACCCAAAAAAGAGTAGAATGCATCTACCAAGTAGTGGTAAATCATCCGCTGTCATTTCTGCACAGGAGAGGTCATTCTTCGATCAAATTATCAATTTGGTATATTTTTAGCGATTCTAAATCTAAAACATTATTGAAATGTTTATTAATTTGATAATTGGCGGATTATTAAAGATCTGTCTCTTATACACATCTCCGAGCCCACGAGACCGAGGCTGATCTC
>CAJXUM010000088.1 GCA_913060855.1 uncultured Lewinella sp.
ACTATAGATGTATTAAAATATTGTTTTACAGCAACGTCAAGGTTTGCCTTGATAGGAACGATTAATTGGAAAGATGAATTTACAGAATCGTATTTTAGTAATGATTCTGGTTATGATGTGGTGCGCCTTTGGCTGGTGGCAACTCTCGGTACAAGAGTTGTTATTAGAAATGCAAGACGACATGATCAGGCTCGATTTAATACTGGTATTGCCTACACTAATAGTTATTACTGGATCACTCTTACTATTTATTAAGAGTGATCGGAAGAAATAACGATGCAGGGCAGTCTATAAAATGTCAATTCGCATGACATACATATCAGCTGTCATGAATAGCTGTGTTTGGTCGCTATTGAAGGCGCAGTTAGAAGTAGCTTGTCCCGTTAAAATGGTTCCAATATGTTGGCCCTCTGGGCTCAATATAAATACACCTCCAGGTCCAGTAGCAAATAAATAGCCGCTTTTATGCACCTTTAGCCCATCAGGTAAGCCTTTACGATCTGAGCCCACCATGGCTGTCGCATCAAAAAGAACTCGCCCATTCTCAACGCCTTCTTCGGTTATGTCAAATGCCATCCAGATCGCTTGTTTTGGATCAGAATTAGCCACATAAAGTGTTTTTTCATCTGGAGAAAAAGCAATGCCATTGGGGCGTGTCATTTGATCCGTCAAGAGTATTACCTCCCCGCTTGTGGTTAACTTATATACACCCTGGAATGGGATTTCCTTGGCCGGATCGTTAATGTTTCCCTCCAGGCCATAAGGCGGGTCAGTAAAAAATAGCTCACCTTTACTATTAAAAACAGCATCATTAGGACTGTTGAATTTTTTACCTTGGTATTCGCTCGCCAAGGTAGTGAATTCCGATTTTGGCGCGTCGAGTGGCGCATTCATTTTTGCCATTCGCCGATCACCATGCTGGCATAGCACCAAATTACCCTCCTTATCTAATAATAGGCCATTTGACCCTGGTTCGCCTACACGTTCTTGATCACTGGTATAGCCAGAAGGCTTCAAGTAAAGCTGTTTGCCGTTTTCTTCGGTCCAGCTATAAATACTATTAGGTGGGATATCAGAAAAGATGAGCATCTTGCGATCCGCCAACCAAAGAGGGCCTTCCGTCCAATCAAACCCTTCCGCGATGATAGCGGGGCGACTTCCTTCGCCGATAAATGTACCCAATTTGCCATCTAGCTTTTCTATTTCACCCGTCTCTGGGTAGGTGGGAGCCGTTTCTTCTTTTACTTCTTCTTCCTGCGTATTATTAGTTCCACAGGCTACAAAAAAACTGGAAACAAAAAGGAGGGCGAAAAAAGCTAATTTATTCATGACAGCTTAGGTTTGGTGGTTTTCGTAATGATCGTGAAGTATTAAAAGTAGTAAAATTCAGTTTACCTTCAGTATGCCTCTGCTATTATTTCTGTGAGGTCTTTTTGCTGAATATGACTTTTTAGCCATGGACGAATATCTAGAAAGACGAAAGCTCGTTTCTCATATGGGTTTTGGGCAAGTACCTCAATATCCATCAAACAGTTTTGCATTTCCTCTCTGGCTCGTCGAGGATCCAGCTGCATAATCTTCTTGAGGAGTTGCAAGATATGCTTTGGGGTTTGGTTCAGTTCTGGCAGTTTCTGGAAAAATCGCTGGGTAGTATTGAGCAGATAATCTGCTACAATGTCGTTGTCTTGGTCGTAATGAGCTATGATAAGAGAAAGACGAGTATATAGTTCTAGGTCATCTCGCAACTGCTTGCCTGGGTGGTTTAGGATATTATTCAGGAAATCGATTGCTTTATCGGTTTGACCGTTCCTAAAGTGTAAATGTGCGATCTTATAATAGAGGATCATCGTTTTATGCGGATCGACTCGGACATGAAATTGGTCTAACGTTTTGAGCATTTGTGAAATGTCACTGGCCGTATAATTGGTACTGGGGAGTAAAAGGTAATAATTGAGTTGGGCATTTATTTTGAACAAGGCATACTGCGTTTCTGTGATTTGTGTCCAGTCCGTTTGTAAGCTTTGGCCACATTCCTCCAAGTCTTTAAAAATACGGATAAATGTATTTTGATCTTTACGACAAAAAGCAATCACGAGTAAATAGTGTAATCCCCGAAGATAAATTTCCAAATCCTTGTTGATCATATCGGGTTCTGCTTTAAACAAGTCGACCCATTTTTTTGCATAATCAGAGCAGGTATCAAAATCTAGCATGCAGTAATGAAGCCAGAAATAAGATTGATTGAGGTATACGCGCTCAAAAAAAGTAGGTTCATCGAGTAAATTGGTAGGCAACAAGCTATTGAAGAAAAGGATTAGTTGCTGATTATCACTTTCCTCTCTGGTGTGTCCTTTGTTAATAAAGAGGCGCTGGAGTCTAAGTTTGAGATTGGATAGATCAGTGACATTACTGATTACTTTTTTACGTGACTTCGCTTCATCCGTCAAATCATAAATCCGTTCGGTTGAAGCCCGAGTAATATGCCTGGATTCTATTTTTTTTTCAAATTCGACAATCTCTAAGTGCAAATGATCCTTATGACTTTTGCGGGCCAATTGCTTGGCTTTGTTCAATAACTGTAAGGCTTCGAGGTATAGGTTTTTTCGATACAGAATCGTAGCGAAGTCAGTCAATTCGCGGATTCGAATATCCAGTGACTTATTGTTGTACAATAATCGCAAGCTAGTAAGTATGTGTTGATAGAGGTGACGTTTAGAGCTTGAAAACTGGCTCTTAGTTTCAAGTTCAAGTTTTTGTAACAGCGTATTTTCGGTAGCCTGAATATTTTTCTCTAAAAGGTCAAATAACTGCAAGAATTTGAGTGCTCCTTCCTGCTGAATTTTCCTAACATATAATTTGAAATTTCTTTTTTCAGCCTTCGTAAGTGACAGAATTAGTCGAATTAGAGGTTCTGTTTTTGAAATGGGCATGGCAAAACAGCTTAAGGTTTTTAAATACATAAAAGTCGAATGTTTTACAGCAGCTATCCTTTGCTGTATTAAATTTGATCTAGATGTATTTTTTGAAATAAAGTTTGGAAGTTGTTTTCACCTATGCTTTGATCCTTGTTCTTGGCTGTGTCAATTTAGGAAAAATTTGGTTGGGGAAATGCTTAGGAGTGGACTTACCTTTACGACAGTGAATCAATAAAATGGTTCACATGAAGCCATAAAATCCTTTTGAGGAGAAACTAGAGCCAAAGAAAAAATCACCAATAAATAGAGCAGATTAGGCCTTACTGGACTACAGGTAGGATGGTCAATCTATGCCATTTTTTGGGATAAGTCAACAACGTATTTTTTAACTTATTAAACTCACTAGATTATGGCCTTACGATTACGTTTGAGTTTGTTTTTTCTACATGTAATGCTGGTCAGTCTAATGGCGAATGGAACTACCTTAGACAAAACCATTACGGGGGTTGTTTATGGTGATGGCGAACCACTGATTGGTGCGACAATTGCTATTAAAGGTACCTCCAAAGGTACGATCACTGATATTGATGGAAAGTTTGAATTATCGGGTATTCCCGATGATGCAGAAATGCTGGTGATTTCCTACACAGGGTATACTCCCATGGAGATGGAGATAGGAAATACCACCTTTTTTGAAGTTACACTTGATGCGAGCAATATAGTTCTCGATGAGGTGGTAGTAACTTCTTTTGGCATTGAAAGATCCAAGAAAGCACTAGGTTATGCCGTACAGAATGTAGATGCTGCTGAATTGGTAGAGTCGCGTTCTTCCAATGTAGTAAATAGCCTTTCGGGTAGAGTGGCTGGGGTGCAAATCGCAGCAGCTAATGTTCCGGGAGGTGGTTCGCAGGTTACAATTCGAGGAAACAGTTCCATATTGGGCAACAATCAGCCTTTGTATGTGATCGATGGAGTACCGATGGAAGGTGATTTTGCTGCGCCCATAGCAGGCGCCGGTGAAAATAATGTTTACGGTGGAGGAATTTCAGAAATTAGCCCAGATAATATTGCCTCTATCACCGTATTGAAAGGACCTAATGCCGCGGCGCTATATGGTGAGCGAGGTAGTAATGGGGTTATTTTAGTTACGACTAAAGATGGTAGTGGCGTTGATGGATTACAAGTAGAATACAATACGAATGTCACTTACGAAAAGCCATTTGTTGTACCTGAATTTCAGGATATCTATGGTGGTGGGAATGGCTATGTTACGTGGTATGCAGATGGACGTAATGGAGGAATCACAGATCCCTTAGCTATTCAACAGTTTCAAGCAGCCTATGGTACGGCTTACTCTTTAGGTGGTACGGCAGGGGTGGATGAAAGCTGGGGTGCACCAATGGACGGTCGCTTGGTTAGACATTGGTGGTCAGGAGAAGAAGTCGCGCCATTAGTACCCGTACCTGATAGTTGGGAGAATCTTTGGGAGACAGGTAGTACAAAGACGCATAACGTCGCTATTTCTAGCAACTATGGGGATGGGAATTTTCGATTCTCCTTGGGGCGTCTAGATCAAAAAGGCATTCTATACAATAATGATTTTCGGAGAACCAATTTCCGTGTGAATGTCAATCATAAATTGGCAGATAATGTAAGGGTAAAAGTAAGTTCAGAGTATATAAAGTCGGGATCAGATAACCGTCAGCAACCTCAATTTTGGGAACCACAAACTTGGCATCACCGCCATGATGATTGGGGGGTCTTAAAGGACTATAAAGACTTCATGGATGTGCATATTACACGTCCAGATGATGAATATCCTTATGCCAACTGGCAGCACTCATTTGCTATGAACCGCTTTTACGAGCAAGAAGTATTGACACGTTCTAATGATAAAGATCGGTTTGTAGGTAATGTTTCTTTGACTTATGATATTACTCCTGATTTGGATTTGTTACTAAGAGGAGGTACAGATGTATGGACAGATACTCGTATTTCTGTCACCAGAAATGAAAGAATCAAAAGTGGGGATGCGCGGACACAAGCATTCAATGAGAATGTCGTTCGTCGCCAAGAAAATAACTTCGATGCTATCCTAACTTTTGATAAGTACATTACTAATGATATTTCCTTGACGGCATTCGCCGGGGGAGCTTACCGTTCCAATTATTACAAACAAAACTATATTGGTGTCAATGATGTCACCATTAATGGTCTTTATAATGTAGCGAATAATGCTTCTACAAATACCAATAGAAGTGCTATTGGGCAATATGAAACACAAAGTGTATTCGGATCTGTTAGCGTAGGTTATAAGAGCTATTTATACCTAGATGTAACCGCTAGAAACGATTGGTCTTCTACATTGCCAGTTGAAAACAATTCCTACTTCTACCCTTCTGTATCCTTGAGCACAGTATTAACGGAAGCATTCAATATCGAAAGTAAGTTTTTATCCTATGCTAAGTTAAGAGCCAGCCTTGCAGAGGTAGGAAGTGCTACTGATCCTTATCAATTGGCGCAGGTGTTTTCACCACAAGATCCTTGGAACTCTACTACGCCTGTTTTTTCTCAAAACTCCGTGATTGCCAACAGTGGCCTTAAACCACAGCAGACTTCAAGTTTTGAAATTGGTACGGAATTACGCTTTCTAAATGGTCGTATTGGCTTGGATTTATCATACTACAGCCAGACAACTACGGATCAGATTATTCCTTTGGCCGTATCTCCTACAACTGGATATCCTGAGGTGTTGATCAATGCGGGGGAGATGAACAACCGAGGTCTTGAAGCATCCATTTACGGAACAGTAGTCAAATCGAACACAGGCTTGAATTGGGATATTGCTTTCAATTTCGCGAAAAACCAAAGTGAAGTTGTCGAATTATTTACTGATGCAAATGGGAATACATTAGAAACAATCGTACTCCAATCGAGAAGAGGTTTGAGTTTGGAAGCTCGCGTTGGCCAGCCCTACGGAACACTGTACGGGAGCGCTTATGCTAGAGTACCTGATGGAGAATATGCAGGTCAAATCATTTTTAAGGATGGAATTGCACAGAAGGAAAGTTCGCTACAGCAAATTGGTAATGTAACGCCAGATTGGTTGGGTGGTTTTACGTCTAATTTAAGTTACAAAGGCTTTTCCTTTAGTTTCCATATCAATGCTAAGGTTGGAGGAGATCTAGCCGATGAAAGTTCTTCAACGGGAATGCAAACAGGTATCTATCCCATCACAGCATTAGGTCGTGAAGAAGGTGTGATAGGTGTTGGTGTTAAGAATATCGGCTCTGCTGAAAGCCCACAGTATGTACCCAATGATGTAGTAGCCGATACCAAAGCTGTGACAAGAATGCTCAGTGTACGTTCCGTCAATGAAGGTGCCATTTTTGAGGCCAGTTACATTAAGTTGAGAGAATTGAGCCTTTCCTATTCTTTGCCTAGCAAAATATTGAGCGCATCCAAATTTATCAAAGGTGCAAAACTATCAATAGTTGGTCGCAATGTGGCTATGCTTTACAATACCCATTCGCAGATTGATCCTGAACTCAATCTTTACGGGGGTAACCTTCAAGGGGCTTTGAACTATGTGAGTTTGCCTTCTACGCGTAGCATTGGCTTCAACCTTAATCTGATATTCTAAAGCAGATCATTAACCAAAACTGAAAGAGATGAAAATCAATAATATAAAATTTAGTGCGTGGGCTCTTCTCCTTCTACTCATGGGAGCTTCCGCTTGTACTGATGGCTTTGAGGAACTGAACACCAACCCGAATGATCCAGTCGATGTACCTGCAGATGTCATCTTTCCTTATGGCATTCGCGAAGCGGTTGATCGTATCCACGGTCATCGAACTCGTTTGGAACGATTGGGCCTAGATGGCGGCATGCTTTGGGTACAATACTTTGCTCGCAATCAATATACCAATGAAGGGGATACTTATAACCCCGATGCTTCTATGCGTAACAACAATTGGAAGGGGTTTTACAATGAATCATTGATCAATCTACAAACAGTAATCGATATCACGGGTGATCCGGAAGGTACAGCCTATAATGAGAATTTTCAAGCGGCGGGTATTATCATGCGAGAGTATTTATTTTCTGTGATAACCGATACTTGGGGGGCTATTCCTTACACAGAAGCATTGGAAGGATCTAAATCAGGAAACCTAGTTCCTGCTTATGATAGTCAAGAGTCCATCTATACGAGTATGTTGGAAAATCTGAAAACGGCAGCAGATATGCTAGACCCTGCCGGGGATGCTATTCGTGGGGATATCCTTTTTGGAGGAGATGTGACGCGTTGGCAGAAATTTGCTAACTCTCTTCGCTTGCGATTAGCCAACAGACAAGCTGCAAAAAAGCCAGCCGAAGCATCCAAAGTCTTCGGGGAAATCTTAGGAGATCCTAGTTCCTACCCTGTTTTTACGAGTAATGATGATTTTGCGATACTAAACCATGAGTCTCGCTTGAATGATAACAATAACAATGCATGGCATGAAATCATGGTAGTAGACGGAAGAGAGGACTGGTCCATCAGTAGTACCCTTATTGATGCGATGACAGATGGAGAGGGCAATGCCACTGATCCTCGAATTACCGTTTATGCAGAGCCCGCAGCAACGGGTGAGATGGCTGGGAAATTAGCAGGAGCAATTAATGGTTTACCAGAGTCGATTGCTAGTGTATATATCAATTCAGCTTCAAGACCAGGAAAATGGTTTTCTCAAGAAAAAGCACCCTTTTTCATTATGACTTATAGCGAACTACTTTTTGTATTAGCTGAGGCCGCATTGGATGGGGATTATACGACTGGCTTATCTGCCAAGGAATATTTGGATATGGCTGTTGAAGCCAGTTTTGACCAATATGACCTGACTGTACCTGACGGTTATACTGCTTCATTGGTAGCAGATAAAGAGACGATCATGACGGAAAAATGGAAGGCGATGTTTAGCCAAGGTCTCGAAGCTTGGACAGAGTACCGCCGAACGGGTTTCCCGGTTTTGCCTGATGCAGACACCCGAGCTATTTTTGAAAATAGTGGTCAAGTTCCTACTCGTCTTCGCTACCCAGAACTGGAATATTCACTCAATGCTGCTAACCTTGAAGCTGCCATCGGTTTAAATGGTGGGCCAGATGATAAGTTGACCAAACTATGGTGGGCAGAATAATTAGAAAAAGCATAATAGATTAAAACCATTTACGCATGAAAAATATAAAATATAGCTCCATACTATGTCTCTTGGCAGTATTCTTATTTACCTCCTGCCTAAAAGATGAGCTAGCCTTTGATGTGATAGAGTCGCCCGTATTAGCCGTATTTGAGGATATGGATGCAGGGAATAATTTAATGGTAAAAGCCACTTTTTACGACTTGGATAAGAGTGGTATTCTCGACAACGCTGTTGGAATTGATTCGATACCAGTTGCCAATATGGAGGTTTCAGTATTCATTCTTTCTAGCCAACTCGTAACAACATTGACGACTGACAGCAACGGAGAAGTGGTTTTTGATATGCCTTTTTCTGAGCTTGCGGGCGCAAGCCGGCTCGAGTGGGCAGGGAAATATGATGATACTAATTTTAGGATTTTTCACAATTTCTGACAATAGGAATGGGGGCTTGTACACCATGCCCCACTTTAAAAAATGAATCATGACAAAGAAAATCGACAGAAGGAGCTGGTTGCGATCCACAGCCTTGGTAACTAGTAGTTTTGCTTTAACTCCGGGTTTAAAAGCCTTTGCAACATACGATGCTGCTGCACCAGCGCCTAATTTCAAAGCATGGGATTGGGAAAGAAGTGTAGCCGCTCGCCCAGATATCACAAAGTTAAAAGCCCGTTTATTGGCGAATGAAAACCCTTATGGGCCTTCCGATAAAGTACGCCTTGCGATTATGGAAGCGGCAGGTATGGGTAATAGATACGGACATACATCTGCGGCCAAATTGATCGATATGATAGCAGAGAAAGAAGGGGTAACACCTGAGCATATTATGCTAGGCCCTGGATCTACCGATATGTTAGAAAAAACAGCGATTACACATTTTGTCCATGGAGGAAATATTGTATCAGCTGACCCCGCCTACATGTCATTGATCAAGACTGCGATGGCTTTCAAGGCAGAATGGAAGAGCGTGCCACTGACCAAAGAGTGGGCACATGACCTGCCTGCTATGGAAGCGGCTGTAGATAAGAATACGAAACTAGTATACGTATGTAATCCTAATAATCCTACAGGAAGCCTTACTGAAACCAAAGCACTTTGGGATTTTTGTGATCGCGTCGCAGACAAAGCTCCTGTTTTTGTTGATGAGGCCTATTTAGAATTTTTGGATAAGCCAGAAGCATCTAGTATGGTAGGCTTGGTCAAAAAAGGGAAAAATGTCATTGTAGCGAGGACTTTCTCAAAAATTCACGCGATGGCTGGTCTACGCGTAGGTTATATTGTCAGTACACCCGAGACCCTAGAGAAAATCAGCTCGATGGTAAGAGGTAATATGGGGATGAGTATCACTTCTTTGAAAGGAGCTATGGCGAGTATGGAGGATACAACCTTCCAGGCCAACTCTCAAAAATGGACAAAAGAGACCCGCGAATATGTATGTGATGAACTGGGCAAGTTGGGTTTTGATTATGTACCATCACATACCAGTTTTGTATTGTTCCCCATAGCAATGGAAGGAGCTCCGTTCTTGGAAAAAATGTTTGATAAAGGAGTAGGGGTAAGGGCTTTTGAAATATTTGATAAGCAATACTGCCGAGTGAGTATGGGGAAAATGAAAGAAATGGAGCTGTTTGTAGATACCTTAAAACAAGTACTAGCATAGATTAGGAAAAGACGCAGAAATAGCACAACAAAGGGTGGTTGAACTGTGAAGTATTAAAGCGGTTCAACCCTCTTTACCACGCTCGACTTCGTAAAGGAATAGGTAGTAAAAATCACGGTAAACAGTATACAAATGAGCTTAGCCATTCACAAAACACTTGCATTTATTGTATTGATTTTGCTAGGTTTTTTATTAAAACGGAAAATCACCACAAAAGAACAATTGGGCGGAATCAAAAGTATTATTTTGAGTGTCGCCCTACCCGCGACGATCTTCATCGCTTTATTGAAGATCGACATTAAACCGGCTTTGATTTTTTTACCTATTATAGCTCTTTTTGTGAATGTCGTGATGTTAGGGGCAGCGCGTTTGGTGCTGCCTTTCTTTTCTTTTTCCAACGACTCACCCGAATTTAGGACTTTAGCCCTTTTATTACCCTCCTTAGCTCCTGGTTTATCTTGTTTTCCCTTCTTGGCCGAGTACTGGGGGGAAGAGAGCCTTGCGCACGCCGCCTTAGCTGATGTTGGCAATAAAGTCTTCGTCCTTATTTTGCTGTATCTACTAGCTATGCATTGGTATTATCAATTGCTGCGCAAGCGAAACCGAGCTAATACAGCGGATGGTAAAAGTCGGTTGAAGAGTCTGATGGCCTCGCTGGGCCGAGAGCCCGTCAATTTGGTGATGGTTTTTGCTATCATACTACTTTGTTTTGGCCAAAACCTTTCGGCCTTACCTATCTTTTTGCAAGATTCCATCGTCCGCATGAGTGCTTTAATGACACCACTTATTTTATTGTTTATTGGCCTAGCTGTAAAAGTGAAACGTACGGAGATGATCCATATCCTGCGACTTTTGGTAGCTCGCTCGGGCTTTGCTTTTCTGTTGAGTGCCGTATTAGTAGCTTTTATTCCTGCTACAGTCCCTCTGGCACTTGTATTGGTGGCTGTCGCTTTTCCTCAAAGTGCCTGCAGTTTCTGGCCCTTTGCCCATATGACAGCAATTGAAACGCTTGAAAAGAATGAACCGCAGCGTACCTTTAACCTAGATCTGGCATTAAATGTATTGGCCTTTTCTTTGCCTTTCTCTACCGTAGTGATTCTGGCTATTTGTTCCTTTGGAAATTTCTTTGCAAGTCCTACTTATCTTCTGATGATTGGTGCGTTGATGATTGTTGGAAGTGCTCTTTCCTACGTAGCCAGCAAAAGCAAGACGACAGAAAAAAGTAAAAGAAAGGAAAGCATCTCTTTATCGGTGAAAGAGGTGATGTCATAAATAATAATAGTGAGAGATTCTCTTAGGCAAGACGGAGGTTAGGTAAGAGATTTATATTTACAGGGTGAGCTCTCTCGCTGCTTTCATGGGAATACCAATGCATTTCTTCTCCATGTAAGTCAACATTCGCTCCATTAGTTCACGTGTGGTATCGTCCAAGGTGGCTACTTCCTTTTGAAAAACTTCATTGATCGCCTTGGCTTTTACGGCTTTGATTTCTTCAGGAACTGTCTCTTATACACATCTGACGCTGCCGACGAAGAGGATAGTG
>CAJXUM010000089.1 GCA_913060855.1 uncultured Lewinella sp.
CGAGATCAGCCTCGGTCTCGTGGGCTCGGAGATGTGTATAAGAGACAGGTTCTAGCCCTGAAGAACGGAGGAAGTATACAATTAATGGCTCCTTATTATCAAACCCGAGGAGATCAACACCTAAAACTCTGGGAGGCAACCCTACAGCTGCCCATCCCGCTCGAGGCTTACCTAAATGCCTATGGAAAGCCCATCCGCTATCAATATGTCAAGGAGAGCTACCCCGCCGCCTATTACCAGACTGTTTTTGCACAGGAAATGGGGAGTGCCGAGATGCCCTCTGCAGGGCGCCCCTTTACACCTGAGCTGGTCACCCGACTGTTAGCCAAAGGGATACAAGTAGCACCTATCTTATTGCATACGGGTGTGGCTAGCCTCGAGACAGATGAACGACCTTATGAGGAATTCTTTCGCGTCCCGGCCCTGACTGCCGACATGGTCAACCTGGCCAAGCAACAAGGCCGACGCGTAGTAGCTGTGGGCACCACCGTCATCCGCGCTTTAGAATCGGCCGTCAACGAACAAGGGCTCCTAGAAGCCTCCGAAGGCTGGACCGACATCTTTATCACCCCAAGTCGCGGCTTGTTCACGGTAGATGGACTCCTCACTGGCTTCCACGAGCCGAAGGCTTCTCATTTGCTGATGCTGGAAGCTTTGGCGGGAGCTCCGCATTTGCAGGTCAGCTATAGTGCTGCGATAAAAGAGCAGTATTACTGGCATGAGTTTGGGGATGTGCATTTGATTTTGCCGTGATACCCATAACGGTCAAATTTATTTGGCCCGTTCAAAAGTCAAGTTGCGGGGTGCAACTTGGCTTTTTATTTTGATTCCAATTCCTAGGAGTCAAGGCCAGGACAGGTTCCGGTCCGAGACCGTGAACCAGCGGCGGCGGTGGGCCAGGGAAGAGGCAGGTCAGAGACCGGGAATCAGCAGCGATGGCCAAGATATTTTGACTTTCATTTTAATTCCCATTTTGATTCAACTGCCTTAATCGCCATTTCCAATCGCCCTGCTCCTTGTCCACTAATGATAACATAGGGAAATTGAAACGCTTGAACTTCCTGGTGATAAAGTTGAAATAAGGCGGCTCGGTCTTCAATGGAGGCGTGTTCGCGGAGCGGGTCGGGTTCCCAGGGGAGGTCCGGGTAGCAGAGGAGAAAGAGGTCGGGCCGGCTTTGTACTAGCATTTCTTTAATCTGATCATCGGAGCGACCATATTTATACAGGCCCCAAACTCGCATCACCAATAGCGATGTATCGCAAAAGAACAAGGCTGGCTTATTAATGGCCATGGCTTGTTCTTGAGCGAGCTGGCCACCTGCTATGTCTATCAGGTCTTCTTCCACATAAGGCCGCTCTAATTGCTCCAAAAAGTCGCGCGAGTATTCACTCAAACAAGGGGCGCCATAATAAGTAGCCAACTGTTGAGCTAAAGTAGATTTCCCACTAGACTCAGGTCCTGTCAATACAATTTTAATCATCTTGAATCTCCTATTGTCCTCATCCATTTGGGACTTTCCAACAAAGATCGTACATTTCTGATGTAATACCTGAAAAACATGGAATGTAAAAATTGTAGTACAACATTTGACGGAAAATTTTGTCCCAACTGTAGCCAGAAGGTGCTGGCTGGTCGTTTCACTATAAAGCAAATCCTGAGAGATTTGTTTCAAATGATTACCAACCTGGAAAAGGGCTTTTGGTATACCATGAAAGAACTTTTCATTCGGCCGGATCAGGTGATTAAGGAATACTTATCAGGTGTTACGGTTAAATACTACAATCCTTTCCGGTACTATATTATCATCGTTGCCGTCAGTGCGCTATTACAAGTATGGTTAGGCGTTTTCGATTTACAACAGGCCACCATCCGAGAAACTTTCAATCCCAATATGACGGAAGAGGAACTTCAACGACAATTGGCCTATATGGAAAATGTCAAGAAGTTCTTGAATATTATTCCTTTAATCGTTCTACCCTTCATTGCTACTGTCTTTTACCTCGTTTTTAGAAAGCAGGCTTTGAACCTTGCCGAGCACTTAGTTAGTACAACCTATGTATATGCGCAGACCGCCATTATTGGTATTTTCCTGATGTCAAGTTTTTATTTCTTTCCTGAATTCATTAGTTACAGCCTGCCCGCCAGTTTTTTGATTTCATCCTTATATTTTGCTTATGTCTACAACCGCTTATTCTCGATGAGCTTTTTAAAAGCTTTTTTCTTGTCTCTACTGAGTATGATAGGTGGGTTTCTTTTCATGATCATCTCCATGGGTGTAGTGGGCTTGATCATCGGCATTGCTGTTGGTATTATTTCTAAACTGATCGGCTAAACCAACTTTAGGCACGTTGTCGGAGGTATTGCAGAAGGACAAGGTGGTTTCATTTTGATGATCTTCTCTATCTTATTAGTAGGAATCCTTATCGCATTTGTCATTATCATATTCAAGAAAACAATCGGCTAAGGAAAAGCAAAACAATTTAAAGCGCTGAGCCGTTTTACAATAATGCATGATATTGAGCCTCATTTCCAATGGCGAGACCATTACGTAGCCGCTGAAGATCCAGACTCTCCTTTCTACGGAAGAGTGTATGATGAATTTCAATACACACAGAAGGTATACAACTACTATATTCATCCGCAATGGGATGCTTTCGGCTCTGCTACGCTCTACCTAAAAATACTGGCTGTCGACTACACAGAAGGCTTTGCCATCATTGAATTGATTGGGGAGTGGAATGACTGTCTACACAATGACATCATGCATCTCAAGCGAGAAATCATCGATGAACTCGTACAGCATGGTATTTACAAATACATTCTTATTTGCGAAAATGTCATGAACTTTCACGGCTCGGATGATAGCTACTATGAAGAATGGTACGAGGATATCTCGGATGAAGAGGGCTGGATTTGTTGTCTGAATACCCTACCTCATGTCGAAGATGAAATGCTCTCTACTCGCCTACAATCTTATATAAGTTTTGGTGGGATCTTCAATGATGTGAATTGGCGCCCTCAAAAGCCATTGGTTGTTTATAAGGCTATCGAGGGATTGATGCAAGGAGTGATTAAGCGCTTGTATTAGGTGCTGTGCTCTTTGTTCGATCACCAATAGATCATAAAATCCCCCTAAAAAGAGAAGATTTTGTGATCTATCTATTTTCGTGTTTGCCAATGCACCTAAATTGGCAGCTTACAGGCCCTACTGCTTTACCGCCTCATACATTCGCTCTACTTCTTCTTGGGTAAAACTACCGACCAATCCAGTTTGGAAAATGAACTCTCTATCCCCTTGAACTTTCATGTATCGGAAGCCATAATTAATGGCGGTGGAGTCGATAACGGTTTCGTAAACGAAACCATCCATCTCTTCCGTGACGATCTTAGAAAAGTATCGATTTGATTTTACTTCAGCCAATTGAGCAGATTTGACACGTGCAATATCAGTCGTCGCTGCATCTGATGCATAAATCTGAACATAGTAATCATCTCCTTTCTTGATGGTCACATCCTGAATCAAGCCACCCAAATCAGAACTATTCACTTCTGAACTATCTGGTGCCAAAATCGTCATGGGAATCCCATACTCCAATAGATCTTTTTCTACCCATTCATTGGCACTGCCATTCTTTTGGCAAGCTGCTATCAAAATTAATGCCGCAACGATAAGCAAAGATTTTTTCATTAATACTGTCTTTTTAGTGAAGTTGTTGTAAAACGATCGAAACACAAGTTCGAGTACCCAACTGCCTTTTTTTGCAGCGATTCCCTTTTTTGAAATACTCAACTAACGTTTGCAGCTATGGCTTTGTTTTAGCCTCGTTCAGCCGCGCAGCAAACTAGTCAAAATTGTCGAGCTGATGATTTAATCGTTCCTATGATCGACAAAAATAAAGGTTTTATCACCAAAACGATTAAATTTGTCCCCTTAGTAATGATATCTACTAAATTTGTTCCTTGTTTGACCATACACCATAGGGTCTGAAATAACATGATTCAAAGCCTCCATATAAGAAACTATGCGATTATTGAGTCCTTGGAAATTAATTTTTCTTCAGGACTCACGATCATTACTGGGGAAACTGGCGCCGGTAAATCCATTCTATTAGGGGCCTTAGGCCTTATTATGGGTGATCGCGCCGATATTAAATCTTTGTACAACCAAGATCAAAAATGCGTTATTGAAGGAACCTTCGATATTCGTCCTTATTCTCTGACGCCTTTTTTCGCTGAATATGATCTGGATTATGAAGATGAACTAATCGTTCGACGTGAAATCTCGCCATCGGGTAAGTCTCGGGCGTTTATCAATGACACCCCCGTCAACCTGAAGGTCCTGCAAGCCCTCAGTTCCTCTTTAATCGATCTGCACCAACAGTTTGACACCCTGGATATCCATAAGGTCTCCTTCCAGTTGCGCATGCTCGATGCCCTAGCTGGTAATAAAGCTAAACTCGAGGAATATCAAGCAACCTATAAAAAATACCACGCCAATAAGCGGGAGCTGGCCGCACTCATCGCACACAATCAAAGTGCATCCAAAGAAATGGACTATAACCAGTTTCTATTGGATGAGTTGCACGAGGCTGAATTAGTAGGGGGTGAACAAGAACAACTCGATACGGAACATGCTCGCCTGGCCAATGCCGAGGAAATAAAGCAGACCCTAGGTGCCGTATTTCAGCAATTGATTGAAGGTGAACATGCCATCATCGGGCAAATGCAAGAGATTCAGACTAATCTGCTCAAATTGGGAAAAATAGACCAGCAACTGAGTGGTATACAGCAGCACTTCTCTGAATTGATGGGAGGTCTGGAAGAGTTGGGTAATGACTGTGAAAAAATAGCCGAGAATACAGAATATGACGAGGAGCGCATTCTTTCCCTCAACGAGCGAATTACACTCATTGATAATCTCGTGAAAAAACACCAGGTAAATACCGTCGAGGAGCTACTCGTAATACAAACAGAACTAGAACAAAAACTGGGTGCTTTTTCCGATTCTGATGCCAACATATCTCAATTGGAAGCAGTGATCAAAAAACAGGAAGAGCTTTTGACAAAAAAAGCGGCAGGCTTGCGTAGCAAACGGCAGGCTGTCATCCCTGGGTTTGAGAAGAAAGTGCAGAAAATGCTAGGGCAATTGGCGATGCCTGCGGCACGCATCCAAGTTGTCATGGATCCTGCAGAAGCCTTGACGAGTACTGGGGCAGATGAAGTATACTTCCTATTCGCAGCCAATAAAGGCAGTCGAATGCAACAGATTAAGGATGTAGCTTCGGGTGGAGAGCTCTCGCGCTTGACATTAGTCACGAAATCACTAGTCGCCAGTGCGATTCCGCTACCTACTTTGATTTTTGATGAAATTGATACTGGCATTTCGGGTGATGTAGCCCTAAGAATGGGAAATATATTAAGCGATTTATCCAGCCATCATCAAATTGTATCGATTACGCACTCTCCTCAAATTGCGGCCAAAGCAAATGCTCATTATTTCATTTATAAAGCAGATAAGCCCGATCGTACGATTACCAAAGTCCGCTTACTCGAGAAAGAAGAAAGAGTACGGGCTATTGCGACGATGTTGAGCCAGAATCCGCCTAGCGAATCGGCGATTGAAAACGCCAGAGAGCTCATCGGCTAAAAAAACAATACAAAATCAGGAATGAGGTGTGGATCACTTTCATTCATCTTCAACTAAAAATATGTTATGGCAAATAATCTTTTAGCAGGAAAAAAAGGCATCATCTTCGGTGCATTAGACGATAAATCTATCGCCTGGAAAATAGCAGAACGCTGCGTAGAAGAAGGTGCTCAGATCACACTGACGAATGCTCCAGTAGCACTTCGATTTGGCCAAATCGATGAGTTGGGTAAAAAACTAAATGCTCCTATTATTCCTGCTGATGCAACTAGCATGGAAGATCTCGAGAATCTTTTCACGAAATCAATGGAAGCATTAGGAGGCAAAATTGATTTTGTTCTTCATTCTATTGGGATGTCTGTAAATGTTCGTAAAAAGAAGAGTTATACCAATCTCAATTACGACTTCATGCACAAGACGTTTGACATTTCGGCGATGTCTTTTCACCGCATGATGCAAACGATCTGGAAATTGGATGCGATCAATGATGGCGGTTCAATTCTAGCGCTCACCTATATTGCGGCTCAACGTGTATTCCCTGATTACAGCGAAATGGCAGAGTCTAAAGCTTTGCTGGAATCTTTTGCTCGAAGTTTTGGATACCACTTTGGCGTAGAGAAGAACGTAAGGGTAAATACGGTATCACAGTCTCCGACTTGGACCACTGCCGGAAGCGGCGTGAAGGGTTTTGAAGAGTTCTTCGGTTATGCTGATAAAATGTCGCCACTGGGTAATGCCTCTGCGGAATCTTGTGCCGACTATTGCGTGACTTTATTCTCTGATTTTACTCGTATGGTGACGATGCAAAATTTGTATCACGATGGTGGTTTCTCTAATATGGGAATGAGTCCGAGGGTGTTGGAGGATTAGGAATCGAAAGAGGTAAATGGGTGAATGAGTGAATGAGTGAAAAAGGTGAAAAGGGCAAGGGGAGACTTCAGAAGTTTCCTCAGTCTCGTCCCGGAAAACTTCTGAAGTCTAAGCTGAGTTAAAGAAAATTGGAGCAGGTTGATCCAGGTTGAAAGTTTAGCTAAATATGATGTAAAATCTTTTGCCTTAGCAATACTTCAGAAGTTACCCTTGGAATCACAGAGAAAACTTCTGAAGTCAAGCTTAGCAATGTTTAATAAAAAGCCAATAGAAACCTTTTGTAGGGTTAAGCAGCGGTAGCCACGCATCAATTAGGCTGGCATAGACGTTTTGACAAAAAAGGAAACATGAGTAGACAGATTCGCATAGTGATGTTGATTGGCCTGTGCTCCTTGCTGGGGCAATGGGGATGGAGCCAGCAGCGGTCTGAGAAAGTGATTACGGATCAAAATCGAACGCAACGATCTACTAATACGGGAAGAGAAGATAATGATCCTGAAATGGGATTTGATGATCAATTGGCCGATGAAGTAGATACTTTTGGGGTCTTTTTTTACTATGCTAATAATCCCAATCGGGAAACTCCTTTTTCTGATAGCCTGCTGGCCGGCAACTTCCACCAATACGATCCTATTCGACAGCGTGACTTCGATTATATGAACTTGGGTATAGTCGGTTCTGCTCATCGCCCTATTCTATATGAGCCAGCAAAACGACGAGGATTTGACGTAGGCTTACACCAGTATGACCTCTACATGAAGAGGGCGCAACAAACGTCTTATTATCGCCTAGAAAAACCATACACTAATGTACATTATACGCAAGGGGGCGAACAAGCGGATGGTATTTTTAAAGCACAATTCAGCCGTAATTTCGCCAATGGTATCAACTATGGCTTAGAATATAATAAGATCAGTTACATTGGTTCTGGCAATCAGTATCCGAACCAGAATCATCGGATGACGACTTTTATTAATAGTATGTCTTACGAAAGTGAGAAAGGGAAATACCGGGCCTACCTTAGTGTGGCTTCCAATACTGGACAAGCAGAAGACCATGGGGGCGTAGCTGTAGAACCGGAGAAAGAAGGCCAATTCAAAGGCCCAGCCTCCGCCCAAACCTTACTGGGCACTGGACAGACTCGGCATCAACACCAAGAGTGGAGTTATACGCATTATTTGAAATTTGGCGGAGGAGAGGATTCTATTCGCGGTGAGCGCCGAGCCTACACCCTTTCCCATCAACTGCTTTACAATACAAGCCAGTATAAATTTTTTGAAGAAGGCACGGTTGCGGATACCGCTTTTTTCACTCGATACCCGGATTTTCTCGTCGATGACCGAGGCAGCCGTTTTTTCCTCAGACATCGCAAACTCGAAAACGTCTTTAATCTCAGCACTTTCAAGCTGGGACAGTCCCAGCAGGACAATGAAGCCAAACGGGAAAAAGACCTCTTACAGTTTGGCTTGGTACATAGCCTCCATTGGCTGGATTATGAACCGAACCAATTCACGATCAATAACCTATTCCTAACCGGGAAGATCACCTTTAACCCCAGCGAGCGACTCTTTATTTCTACCGATGCACATTTTGGTTTGTTGGAAAATCGAGGCGATTATAAACTAGGTGGAGAATTGTTTTTTGATCTCAAGCAAGGCGGTAATCTCCGGGTGAAAGCGGTGAATCAACTCTACAGTCCTAATTTGATCCAGGATCAATTACTCATTTCACAACGATCTGTATGGGAAAAAGCCTTTCGGGCTACCTTAGAAACCAATCTGACGGCTTCCTATTACCTTCCCCTATTAGATATCACGATCTCTGGCGGTTATCACCTTATCAATAATTTCATCTACTTTGACCAGACAGGACTACCACAGCAAACAGGCGTTCCCATTAGTGTCACTCAGCTAATGGTGCAAAAAGACTTTTCCTTTGGTAAATTCCATCTCGATAATACCATTGCACTACAACAATCGACTGAAACTTTTATCCGCGTTCCTACCATCTATTCCAAACATAGCTTGTACTACGCCGGAAAATGGTTTAATGTACTCAATGTAAGGTGGGGAGTGGATATGCGATTCAACACGGAGTGGGATGGCTATTATTACAATCCATTTTCTGGGCAGTTCCAATTGTCGGATCAAAGGATCGAGGCCTATCCCAATATAGATGGTTTCTTCAGCATGCGAATCGGGCGATTCCGTGCCTTTTTTAAATATGAAAACCTATCTATTTTTCTACTTGATCGCCAATTGTATTATCAAACCGCCTCCTATCCTTATCCGTTCAATGGCTTCCGCTTCGGCATCAACTGGCGTTTTATTAACTAGGAGCATGTTAATCCTTAAAAAGGATAGCCAATTCCTAAATTCCATATCAAATTATCCTGTCGCCAACTAGAGGATAGTGGCGCTATTTTATCTACCGTCCATTGAAAGCCCTCGTTTAGTAGGGGCCGTCGAAGGGCAAAAGCCCCGTCCAAGCGAATAACAAAATACTGAAAATCCAATCTGAAACCCAGCCCGGTCCCGATGGCAATCTCATTCAAGAATTGCTTGAAAGCAAAGACGCCTTCTGGCCGTGTATCACTCTCCAACAACCATACATTCCCCGCATCCATAAAGACCGCTCCCTTTAGGTAACTAAACAAGGGAAAGCGATATTCCAAGTTCATTTCCAACTTAATATCTCCCGTTTGATCAATAAACTGATTGCGGATGGCATCATCATCTGCCACATCCGCTACATAGCTGCCAGGGCCAAGACCTTGCAAACGAAAGGCACGGATACTATTGGACCCTCCAATAAAGAACTGCTTGGTATAAGGTAATACATCCGCATTGCCAAAAGGCACACCCACTCCAAAATAGAAACGGGCGGCTGTCAAAGCCTGGCGATAGGGGTAGTAGTATCGATAATCTACATTTAGCTTGACAAATTGGGCATAGGGAAGTCCGAAGAATTCATAGGGCGGATCTATCTGGCCGCTACCCAATTGGGTCACTAAATTGAGCAAATTCCCTGCGGTTTCTACTTCGGTTTTGAAGTAGCTGTATTGTTTTTTGGTATTGGAGTTGCCTTCCGTGTATTGATAGGTATAACTGAGCCCAGCAATGAAAACATCTTCAAAACTTTGTCGCAAACGCGGGTCTTCATCCAATAAATCTTCAAAAGCAGCAGTGCGCTTCCCTAGACTCACCCTATTGAGTTGTATGGGATATAGCTGATGTCTTTTTCTACTGTTCTCGCGCCAATTATAGCCCATTTTGAGGGATAGGGCATTGATGGTATAAAATTGAACGCGTTGCTGAAAGCTAAAGCTAAAATTGGCTTCCGTTCTCGGAATGAATTTGACATTCGGCCGGTTCAGTTTGAAAGGGGAAATGAAACGAGGGGCGGATATGTTAGCTTCGAAATTGATATCCGCGGAATTAATCAATTGCAAGCCACTGCCAAATTGGGTTTCCAAGCCGCCGGATAGGGATAAATCTAAGCGTTCAGCCGCTCCAGCTATATTTTTATGACTATAAGTCACCGTGGCTGAGGTTCCCAGAAAGTTACCGGTTCGATTATTCAATTCAAATTCAGCAGTTACCTCCTGTAACGGACTAGGTGTTAAATAAAAATAACGATTCAGTACTTGTTGATTACCTTTTTGAACAGTTTCGTACTTTAAATTAGAAAATTTAAAGACACCTAACTCGAGAAAATGATTATTGCTGAGTTGTTGGTTGCTAAGCGAAAACTGATCTCCTTCTCGTTGCAACAACAGCCGACTAAGCAAAGAGGGATATAACAACTGGCGCTGCTGATAAATAGACACGCCGCCCGCTAACTGAACCGTATCTTGAAACCGCATCGTGTCGGCGCGATTCGCGTCATATTGAGGATAGATATAGGTTTTTCCAATGACATAAGGCTCGTGTATTTCACCTCCCTCCTTCGGCCGAATCCTCATATGGAGATCCGCCTGTTGCTGCCCCACCGAGGTATCCACTATACAATAAATATAAGTAGCATTGAAGTCGGCGAAGCCTTTATCGGTAGCCCTTGCTGCCAAGCGTGCCCGTTCTAAATCTATCGCCGCGCGATTGTAATAATCGTCAGCTTTGAGGAAACTCTCCGCTGCTCCTTCTAGCAAAAAAGTCGCAAAAGCACTGGAATCTTCCGGCCAATTGACCGATCGAATCCGATAGCGATCGCCCGTTTGAACGGTATAAGTAAGTGATACTTTTTTCCCTTTTTGAATTGTATCTCTACTGATATCGGCATGGATCATTCCCCGGTCTTTCAAATACCGTTGCATCATGGCTTCCGATCGCACGATCGCCCGTTCATCATACAAGGCGGGAGGCTCCCCTATTTTTCGTTTAATCCAAGATCGTATCCCCTTTTCTTTTTTGGGCGTACCCATCATGTAATAAACACCTAAGTACCAATTGAAGAATCCACTATTAGGAATCGGACGCGTCAATGCCAATAACTCGTTTTTGGTTCTTTTGTGTGGAATACTCGCCGAAGAATCAATCAACTCAATCGTCGTCCCTGTATATAGCAATTGCCCCTCTTGCAAATGTTTTACCCCACTGCAACTGGCAAAACTGAGTAAGAGAAACAAAACGAACAAACTATTACAAAAACGATACATCATTGCTGAGACTTCCTTTGTTTACTATCAAAAGCTTTTTTGAAGAAAATACTGACTGTCTCTTATACACATCTGACGCTGCCGACGAAGAGGATAGTGTAGAT
>CAJXUM010000090.1 GCA_913060855.1 uncultured Lewinella sp.
AACTATTATCCCTGGATAGACACAATCGGCAAAACTAGAAAAATCAAAAGTGTGGCTATGTTTCCAAGTCGTACCATTAGTGGAAGTGTATGTTTTGAATTTATTACCATTTCTCACCATCCTTAACCATTTTACACCAGAACGATTTTTATGTTTTTTTAAGATTCTACCATTGGTACTTACCCGGTATTCTGTTCGCACTGTTCGGGTATGGTCCTTAATCATAGAGATCATTCGAGCACCAGGATTTTTACTTTCCGCCATGATAATACCGGCTCTGCCATTGCCTGCAATATCAGTTACTCTAACGGTGATTTGTCCATCTCCACACAATTTGGTGCCCACAAACGAAAGCTCACCTTGCGGGTAACCGGAACAATCGTCGGCAGTAAGGCTAAAAACATCCTGACTAGGGTCATAACTTGCCGAAGTTCGATCCATACAATCTATATCCGTAGCTTCAAACCCGCAAGGCATACCTGCTAGCGTAACTAGTGCTGTACAGCTGCTGGTGTTGCCATTGGGGTCGATTCCCGTAACTAGCACAGAAAGTACCTCCCCTAGGTTTTCACAACGCGCTTCTGTTTGACTCAGGCTCACTGCGCTCACCTCACCACAGGCATCAAATGAAGCTGCCTCATCAAACACAGCAGTTATCGGAATGGGGAGACTGGCTTGGCCATTAAATGTAAGTGTTGTCGCTTTACAAGCTACCGTTGGCGCTTCCTCATCAATTACCTCCAAGGTGAAGGAACAGGAATGCTGATTGTCAGCATAATCTGTTGCTTGCCATTCTATTTCATATTTTCCTATTGAAAAGAAACCGTTCTGTTGAGCCGTCCAGTCCGACCAGTTTCCCAAAGGTGCTCCTGAAGCATCTATTTCTCGGTTGCGAGATTGCAGTGTTTTAATTCCACAGGCATCGGCAGGCGCGGCTTTGGGCAGGGAAACTTGAGCTCCACATACTCCAGTATCTGTATTAACGACCATATTGGAAGGGCAAGACAAGCTGGGGGCAATGTTATCTAACACACTCACCTTTGCCTCACAACTACTACTGTTTCCGCTATTATCGCTGACAGTGAGGGTTACAGTCTGGAGGGTTCCTACATCATCACAGTTGAAACTATTTCTATCTAAACTTGTACCAGCTATTCCACAATCATCCGTTGATCCATTGTCTATAGCTGATATCGTCAAACTCCCTATTCCAGTGGCGTCGAGTTGAACCGTAGCATTTTTGCATAAGGCCTCAGGTGCCATATCTTCTACACTTACATTAAATTGACAATTACTCGAGTTACCAGGGTAGTCAGTCGCTGTTAAAGTAACGGTAACATCTTGTCCGCCTGGGATGATCGTCCCAGGAGCTGGGCTTTGTGTGAGCGTTGGTAGCTGACTTCCATTGTATTAGCCACAATTATCATAGGCCTCTGCTAACCCCCTATAGTCCGGTAAGGCCTGCTCACAATCGGCATTAAGATTTAACACCTGACCACTTGGGCAGGTGATGTCTGGGGCTCCCGTTTCAAAAACGCTAACAAAAGCGGTTCCTTCGCTACGGTTACCACTGTGGTCGACGGCAATCAAGGTGACGGCTATCGTCTGTCCAGAGGTGTAGCAAGAGAAAGTGTTGGGCTCTACAGATAAAATGCGGATGCCGCAATTGTCGGAGGTGCCCGCATCTACATCTGAAGGCAATATGCGGCCACTGTATTCGCTGAAATAAAGATCAAAATTCTTAGTACGTACGACAGGTGGTTCGGTATCTGCACTTTCAACGACGGCAACCTCAGCATTGGTTATATTGTTGTTTCCATCTCGTACTTTGATAAGGTACTGTCCAACTGTAAGGTTGGCAAAAGTATAGGAATTGGAGCCGTTGCCAGGTACAAAACTGAGTCCTCCGTCTTTAGAGAAGTCGAAAGTACCGCAGGAAGGCGAGGCTATGGCAGTAATAGATCCATCAGCTGCCCCAGGGCAAGTTTCTGGCGTCACGTTAGTAATGGTAAGTTGCGGGAATGTATTTGGTCGTTCAATGGATACGGTCATTTCACATTGTGCGGTATTTCCATTGAGATCGCTTGAGCTTAGTGTTAAGCTAAGATCTCCAGTATCAGAAATAATCGTTCCTGGGGCTAAGCTTTGGCTGATGGGTGGTGGAGTAAATCCATTTAAGTTCCCGCAAGAGTCAAATGCATCTGCTAAAATTGTGTAATCAGGTAATACTGCTTCACAATTGGCGGCCAAAGTCAAAGTTTGAGGGCTAGGGCAGGTCAGGTTTGGTGCCCCTACTTCAAAAACTCGGACTAGTGTAGTGCTTTCAGCTTGGTTCCCGCTTTGATCTCTGGCAATGAGGCGCACCGTAAATGTTTGCCCTGAGGCAAAGCAGGAGAAGTTGTTGGGAGACGCAAACAGGTTGACAGAACCACAATTATCCGTGGTGCCGGCATCAATATCCGCTGGATTCAATTCGCCACCCGCGCCGCTGAAGTACAGATCGAAAGGCTTAGTGCGCACCACAGGAGGTTCGGTATCGCTGACTATTATTTGAACGAGGTGGGATTGGTGATATCGCCTGTATTCAAATCGTAGACTTTGGCATTGTAGAAACCGATAGTGAGCCCAGTAAAGGTATGGGTATTGGAGCCGTTACCAGCAACGAAAGAGTTTCCATCTTTCGAGAAAGAATATTGACCGCTGCCATTGGAAGCAATAATAGTAAAAGATCCGTCTGCTCCTCCCGGGCAACTTACGGGGACAATGTTGGTGACGGTCAAAGCTGGAAAATAAAACGGGCTAGCCGTACAGGTATTCTCCGCTTCATAATGAGCACGTGCGTGGAGGTTAGAAAGATTTGAAGCGAATAAGATTAGAACAAATAGAAACAATAATTTTTTCATAATACTTATTTGTTGTGACTGGGTTTCAAAGTGTTTGTGGAGGAGGGGGAGTGATTCAAATGTAGAAGGCTTTCTTTTGATAAGCGGGAGAATTAAGTAGAGGTAGGAAATTCTTAAGTGAACGACAGGAGGCGTAAGTAGGCAAAACTGGGCCAGCCTCATGGTTGAATTAGGAAGGAATGATGAAAACACCTTTTAGTAAAAGATAAAATCAGGGGTGAGCGAGCATTAAGTCGAGTGCTTGGAGAATAGAGATTGGGAACGCTTGAGTTGGGAAGTGTGTCGGGTAGTCTGTTTGTGTGCAAACCGATGGAGCGTTTCTTTGCATAAACCGCTAGGCTAATAGGTTGCCTAGCAAAATAGATTCATGGAGGGACAAGAGCGAAGGAGACTGTTCTAATCTGTGTCCGTGTACAACGATTTAGTGTGACTTTCGACGAAAATCAGATAGATACTATACCATTAAAAATTCCTTTGGGAGGGCTTGAAAAATTGAAATTGAAGGTTTACCCCGGAGAATTAAGCTAAACCTTCAACCCTAAACCTTCAACTGATTACCTACATCAGTTTAGTAAAATAACCGCTAATGCTTCAACCAATCTGTTCTCCTCATTCCGAGATCTTTGCTAATCTTAGCCCCAGCCTCCTCTACGGTCATCACTTGAAAACCAGGATCTTCTTTAGCGGTAAAAGTACCTTTCGCTGCTATGCCATTTTGGAGATATTCAATGGAATAAGATTTACCCACTTTTAAAGTAGGCATCACCACATCCCAATCTTCCTTCGTTTTTATCACTTTCCCATCAATGGCTTGGATCATGTCGCCATTGACTAAACCTGCTTCATGCAGCGCACCACCATGTACTACATTGCCCTTTAGTATTGCGCCCTCTTCTCCAAAGCTCACTCTGGTCCGGAAAGCTACTTTCCCTGGCCCTCTTTGTTTGACCACTAAACCAAAATGCTGTAGTAAGGCAGGGATATCCGGAAGCGCACTCCCATAGATAGATGCTTGGAAAAAAGTACTAGCAAATTTCTCATCTCCAGTCACTTCTGCGACCGCCTTTTGTAAGTCTGGAATTTCATAAGGCACCTCCGTTTTACCGTGTGTAGCCCAGAGGTACTTCATTACATCATCCAAGGATTTCCCTTCATACGCCTTTCGAATACTCAGGTCCAGGCACAAGCCTAGCACCGCGCCATAAGAATAATAACTGATGAAATTATTGGAGAAATTGGTCTCGTCATTGGCCGTCGCATCATCTACAAAAGGTGCATTATAACTCATCTCTATTGGATTGCGATATTGGCGACCCGGAGAATTGAGCACATAATTGAGCGTCCCGGTGATCCCGCGCGCATACTCATCGGGACTAATAATCCCCGCTCGACAAAGAATTAAGTCATCATAATAAGACGTAAACCCTTCTGCAAACCACAGCTCGCCGGACATATTCGCATCATCAAAGTTGAAAGGCTCCAGCGATTGTGGGCGAATCCGCTCTACGTTCCACGCATGGAAAAACTCGTGAGAAATCGTCCCAATAAGCCTGTTAGCGTTATTAGCTAGATTTCCTTTGCTACTACAGACCGTCGAGTTGCGATGCTCCATTCCATCCCCATTGATCCAGGGATTGTAGCTCGTTAGAAAAGTATAGCGGCCAAAATCAAAATCGGGTAACTCGCCATACACTTCTTTTTGCGCCTCGACTACTTTCTGCACCCATTCTACATAACTGTCCAATTCTTCGTCCGTTCCCTCGTGCATCATAGCCACTTCGATCGTATACTCCTTACCATTGGATTCGCTTTGGAATCGCCGAAAATCAATCTCCCCCACCATCGTTGGACTATCAAAAAAGTAATAGTAATTCGGTGCCCAATAGCAATCCGATTCCAATGCTTTTAACTGGGTAGCAATTTCCCATTCTTCTCGCCCACTCAAATCAACGCACAACTCAATTGGACGGTTCTCCATCTCCACGCCGTATACAAAAGTAGCCGGCATATTCATATGTAATTTCCGATTATCGATGCCAGTATAAGTCCCGTCACCAGAATTGCCAAACAGGGTATAAGTAAAACGCACATATCCACTATGCCCCACTACTTCCCATTCCTGTGGACTTGTTTTGTACACAGAAAGTGGCTTTCCTTCCCGGTCAAAAGCCTTTACATCATATACATTCTTGGCAAAGTTATGTACCGCGTAACGCCCCGGAGAAGCTCTTGGCATTCGCACCTGTAAGTCTCCCAGCGGCACACTCGGAAACTCTACGGTGATATTCAGTTCGTGATGATTGATGTCATCTAGATTGAGGTGGTATTGGATGGGAGCTTGGGCGGTCAATAGTTGGAAACTTAAGAGACTCACCACGAGGCATAAAGTTGAGTAATAGCTACGAATCGGGCTGGGCATAGACATACGCTTATTTTGTGATTTCTTAATGGAAGCCCAATTTACGGATCGTTTTTGAATATTTAGTACGATGTGCAACGCACAAGTAATCTCTCCGGCAAGAGAAGTGTAAAATACATCCATCGACTGGAGACCATCAACTACACAAGATTACTCCTCCCGCCCCTTCTTCTTCCGAAACAACAACTGATCCCAAAAGTCCCTACGGTTATCTTGCCGTTGGATTTGTTTCTCTAGGCGCTTATTGAGTTTGCGGAGGCGCTCAGCGTAGTCAGATATGGTTTCGAAGTTGCGGCGCGGGCGGCGGTTGAGGAGGTATTGGAGGTTTTCGGAGGGAATGTCTTTGAGAGCCTCGAAGAGGTAAAGCTGGTCGTAATAGTTGGTTTCCCAGGACTCATCGTCGAGGATAGTAGGCATGTCGTCGAGGTAGGGGGGGCATTGCATCATGGCGCTGAGACTGTCGGCCATGACGGGGAATTTACTACGGCGATAATCTTTATAGGTCTTGTCTTTGTAGACTTTGCGCATGAATTCTCCCCAGATCGGGAGGGCGGTGTTAGAGCCTTGGCCGACGCCCATGGTACGGAAATGAACCCTGGGACTCTCGGCTCCCACCCAGACGCCTGCCACCAATTTGGGCGTGAAACCCATGAACCAACCATCCGAATGATTCTGGGTTGTTCCGGTCTTGCCAGCCACAGCGCCATAGATGCCGTATCGATATTGAACCTTCCGAGCCGTTCCGCTATCGACGACGGACTCCATCATCTTAATCATCATATCGGCATGCTCTAAGGAGAGGGCACGCGTGAAATCTTTGGGGTCGGGGCGCTTGAATTCAACGATGGTGTACCCATCGCTGGTTTCGATACGATCGAGATAGTGGATATTAGGCCGCAGCCCACGATTGGCAAAAGTGCCATATACTTTGACCATTTCCATTAATGACGCATCAACTGCACCTAGGGAGATAGCAGGCCCTTCAGGAATGGCGCCTTCTATACCCATATCACGAGCTAGAAGTCGGGTAGAATCGAGGCCGCCACGGCGCATGACCTCCACCGTAACCGTATTGACGGAATGGCTCAACGCACCTTCCATGGAATAAACGCCTTCATATTTGCCATCTGCATTTCGAGGCTTCCAATCGTCATAATCAGTATATACGACCTGCCTATTATAGGTGTATTCACAAGGTAGCATCCCATTGCGCAAGGCTTGGGCGTAGACGATGGGTTTGAAGATCGAACCCACCTGCCGACGTGATCGTACGTGATCGTACTGGAAATATTTGTGATTGATTCCACCCACCCAGGCACGGACAAGCCCAGTATGAGGCTCCATGGCCAAAAAGCCAGTATTGAGGATGGTGAGATAATATTTTAGAGAATCCAGTGGACTCATTTCTTTTATCACATCGCCTTCTTCCCAGCTGAAAATTTGCATGCTGAGCGGGGCGTCGAAAATGGCATCGATCTCTTCTTCAGTCTTGCCTTTGGCCGCGAGTTGTTTGTATCGCCGGGAATTCTTCTTGGCCTGTTCCAATACCTTTTTTCCACCCCAGGAGGAACCTCTTTTTTCCCAATTCTTATAAAAAGCAGCTTGCAGCGTCGGCATATGAGTATTCACGGCTTCCTCTGCATATTGCTGTAACTTGGGATCTATGGAGGTGTAAATTTTTAATCCATCCGTATATATATCATAACTAGAGCCATCGGGCTTAGGATAATCTTCAAGTATTTTATTGACTTCTACGCGGACTTGATCCCTGAAGTAAGTGGCTAATCCTGTGTTGCTGCCTTCTCTATAATATTGTAGCCCTAAGGGTAGGGTTTTCAGTGAGTCCAGCCTATCAGATTTCAGGTACTCGTATTTTACCATTTGACTCATAACGGTATTACGACGCTGGGTGGCTATTTCGGGGTTTCTAATGGGGTTATAAAGGGTGGTTCCTTTTAACATGCCCACCAATGTAGCGGCTTCTTCGACGCTCAGTTGATCTGGCGACTTCTTAAAAAAGCGCTGTGAAGCTACTTTTATCCCAAAAATACTTTCGCTGAAAGGAACGGTATTGAGGTAGAGTCGGAGTAAATCTTCTTTGGTATAGACATTCTCTAATCGCCGCGCCACAAACATCTCTCGAATCTTATTGACCGGAGTGGATAGCATGGCATAGCTTTTTCGCGGGTATAGATTCTTCGCTAACTGCTGACTAATGGTACTCCCTCCACCTGAGGATTCGTCGAATAATATAATCGATTTGAAGAAAACCCGTACCCAGGCACGAAGATCGATTCCACTATGATCAAAAAAACGAGCATCTTCGGTCGCCACCAAGGCGTTGATTACATTGGGCGAAATCTCTTCAAAGTCAGCGTTGATACGGTTTTCCTTGAAGAATTTACCGAGGAGTACCTCTTGGTCCCCATAGATCTCGGAAGCTGTATTGTTCTGGATGTTTTTTAGCTCAGCGTAGTCGGGCAAAGGGCCTAAGTACCCCCAATATATAGAAAGTAAAAGGATTAAGATAGAAAGGAAACCAACCAATCCACAACCGAATCCGATTTGTAGGGTAAGTGCCCATTTAGGGTAGCGGCGACGAAAAGCGCGCCATTTAACCGTTATAGGACGTAACCAGTTTTTTACATTATCAGAGGCCTGTTGACGCCAAGGTTTAGAATACTCCGCTGACATATCTGCACTTTAGTCTGAGGGGCAAAGGTAAGGGATTTAGTTTTGCCTGCCTCTTTTTGTAGTACCACAATTTACCCTAAAACATAATAACGAACGCTTAATAGTAGATATTTTAATATCCAGTCCTCGCTTTAACTTTTGCTTAAAACGTTTTAAGAAAATTTAAGACTTCTCCGTACTATCTTTCTAACTATAAAGCTATCGTATATGAAAACTAAATACCTCTACCTTTCTTTGGTAGGCCTCTGTTTGCTTAGCTGCGAACCTACCCGTAGATTAATGGAGCGTGGCTTGTATGAGAAAGCTTTCGCGCAAAGCTTGAATCAACTCAGCGATGGGAAAGTCAAACTGAAGCAAATCGTAAACTTGGAAGTATCCTTCAAAAAATTGAATGAAAGGGACGAACAAGACATTCAATTAAGGAAAAGTCAAGGACAAGCATCAGAATGGCCTGCGATACATGATTTATATATGCGGCTGCGGTTACGGCAAAAAGACTTGCTGCCCGTAATGAGAAGATTAGATGGCTTGGGGTATAAATTGATGATTGATTGGGTCCTATGGGATAAAGAAATCAAAGAGGCGACTGACAATACCGCTTTGTATTATTATACCGAAGCACAAAATAACCTCACTGCTGCCCGAAAGGGAGATCGATTAGCTGCTCGCCGTGCTTACAAACACCTGAACAACTGCCAGGCCTATCGGCCCGGCTATAAAGATGCGGCGCTGCTTTTGCCAGAAGCTGAAGCCTTAGGGATTACCAATATTAGGGTGATAGCTGATGACCAAAACCAGGATCTTCAGCATAAGGATTGGCACAGGATGTTGAGAGAACGAATGCCAGATCTAAAAAAGTTGGAATGGAAAGCATTTTATTGGGAAGATGATCCTATTACCGATATTCACTTTGATTGCTTTGTTAAATGGGACGGAATTTATGTCAGTTCAGATGAAACCATTAGTGCAGATTGTACTCAATCCAAAGAAGTGGAAGATGGTTATGTAATGAAAAAGGAGTGGTCTGTTACAGACTCCGCCTTTGTGGACGTGAAGGAAATTCAGTATAAAACGATAACAGGAACAGTAACGAATTTCGAGCAGCAGAAATCGGCGAGCCTTGAATTGAAGTATCGGGTGGTAGACTTAAGTATAAGTATGCTCATTCAAAGCGACGCCATTGGAGGTTCCGATAGCTGGTCCAATACCTATTCCAAAACTTCCGGCGATACTAATGCATTAGATGGGAGTTGTTCTCCTTCAATGGGATTTTGTAAGACCTTTCCCAAGGGAGATAATATGCTGGATCAGGCGGTCAATTGCACGATTAGCCGTTTTTATGCCTTGGTCTCAAAAAGAATTGATTAGACTAACCCTAATGTTTTTTTATAAAGCGCATCCAGTGGAATTTGAACATCCAGCGAATAGAGCGGAATACTTTGTGATAACTTATTGTCCGATGAAATGCGCCAGAGTTCTCCTTCCTCTTTGTAGTAGGACTCAAAACCAATAGCGTCGGCATCAATCATGAGATATTCCTTGAGCGTGGGAATTTCTCTATAGAGGGCAAACTTTTTTCCTTTGTCAAATCCTCGAGTAGATGTAGATAAGATTTCTACGATCAATACAGGGTTGAGCAAGCGAATTTGCTTTTCGTCCAATTCTACTTTGCCACAACTCACCATAATATCGGGATAGAAGTAGGTGTCTTCGGAAATAGCCAGTGCTTGATCACTATTGAAAACGATGCAATTGCTATCAGTCAATTTATTATTCAATGCTGTAAGCAGATTTCCACTAATAATATTATGATTAGGCTTGGCGCCAGCCATGGCGAATATCTGGCCGCGGTAGTATTCCATTTTAAACTCCGCTTTGGCTACGATATCGAAGTATTCATCCCTAGTATATTCCTTTTTTTCAATAGTATCCATAGGTATCACTTGAGTAGTAGACTTTATGCTAAAATAATTTGCAGGGAGCTAAATTATCTTTTTAAGCAAGCCTTCGTTCTTCATCAGTCGCGTAGCTTATGGCTATGCTCTTTCTTCGAGCCTCGCCTTACTTAAAAATCTTAATTCCCATCCCTATCAACTCATTTCAGCATAAAGTCTAGTATTCAAGCTCTTTTAGCCCGAAAAAAATAGGACTGCAAATATATAAAAATAGGACTAAAAGCGTCCTCCTGCCTCAATTTTTTTATTGCTCGCGCTTGATCCAGCTAGTAAATCTAGGCCAAATAGCAGCTACTCTATAACCGCTATATTATTTTTGAAAAATAATATAGCGGAAGCAGTGACTTAAATAAAAACCACAGTCTTTATCATATTTGACACTCTATTGCACATGAAATTCATTCAATAAAAACGCTAAAATTGTGACGATCTCTCAACCCTCAAGGAAGGCCGTTCTGATTCAACCTGATGAATTTGAGGCACATAAGCATTGGTACCCCAAAGCACTCAATGCGACGATTCATCCGATGGTTAATTTTTTCATGAATCTCGATCAGAAACGTATCGTGACCCGCTATTGTCACATGCATCCTACCGTTAATTCGACTAAGCTGAAGGAGATTCTGAACTATCGAGCCAAATACTTTCTTTGGGCAGGCGCTGACCTTTTGAATGTAACCTCTGCTGGTGGCAAACGGCAAATGGTGATTATTGAAAATAACTCCTGTCCTTCTGGTCAAAAATCGATGCCCTTGCTCAATGATAACCAGGAACAGGGCAGCTATCGCTTGTTGATAGAAAGAACCTTCAAACCTTATTTAAAAAATTTACGACTTAAGGTAAAAGGAGCGCTGGCGGTATTGTACGACAAAAATCACATGGAAGCATCAGGTTATGCGGAAGTGATTGCCGATGTGATGGGCGAAGCCGTTTATTTTGTTCCTTGTTTTGAATCTGATGAAGAAAATGGGCTAGAATTTATCGATGGTGTGATGCATATCAAATTGCCGAGTGGAGAGTCAGTTCCCATCAGAGCAGCCTTCCGATATGTCACGCAGAAGCCCTGGCAAAGACTCCCTCTCCATAGTAAAACCCGCATTTTGAACCCCATTATCGCCTGTTTGGCAGGAGGACGAAACAAGATGGTGGCAGCCAAAGCCTATGATATTTTCAATGCTGAACTAGCGGCAGATGGCTTGCATATCAACACACCCGTAACGATGTGGGATGTGCCTGTCTCTTATACACATCTCCGAGCCCACGAGACCGAGGCTGATCTC
>CAJXUM010000091.1 GCA_913060855.1 uncultured Lewinella sp.
CATTAAATCTTCTTCCGAACGGCGGCTTCTTTGGGCAGCTACCACCAAACCTCCATATTCTTTGAAGGTACCTTCATCGCAAAGTTGTTGCAGGTTTTGACGAGCGCTTACTTGTCCTCGGCCTTTCCTTTTGGCCATGGCCGCTGGACGAGCTTCATCTTCGAGGAATTGCTTCCGATCTTGTAAAGCTTGTAGATCGGGTCTTGTGGTGGTCTCCTTGATTTGTTCAAGTATTGGACCAGCAGTATCTTCGATTTTTTTTGCTTGGAAAAACAATAGTTCTTGCCCTTTCTTTACCGTTTCGCCTTCCTTCACCAAAATCCGATGAATGATTCCATCCGCTTCACTATTGATGGTGTTTTCCATCTTCATGGCTTCCAGTACCAGCAAAGGTTCGCCCTTACGAACAATCTGCTTCGCCGATACCTGCACGGCAATGACAACACCTGGCATAGGAGCCACTAGTTTTTCCAAACCCATTTTTATTCAGTTACTTGCTTGACGGTATTGCGGCCCAATTGATACATGTGTACTTCATCGGGTCCATCTGCTAGTCGGATCGTACGAGCCGCCGCAAAATAGCCAGCCAGTGGTGTGTCTCCACTTACGCCCTGACCACCATGCGCCTGTATCGCCCGATCAATCACCGTTTGCGCCATAGAAGGGGCTACGATTTTAATCATCGCGATAAGGTCTCGTGCCTCTTTATTCCCGAATTGGTCCATTTTGTCGGCTGCGGAAAGGGTGAGCAAACGAGCTTGCTCGATTTCACACCTTGACTTGGCAATATCTTGCCGGATACTACTAAAGTCTTTGATCGCTCGACCGAAAGCTACCCGCTCAGCTACACGTCGACACATCAACTCTAAAGAACGTTGTGCCATACCTACAAGTCGCATGCAATGATGAATTCGGCCAGGCCCGAGTCGCCCTTGTGCAATTTCAAATCCTCTCCCTTCACCTAATAGTAAATTCTCCTTCGGCACTCGCACATTATCCAATAACACTTCGGCATGCCCTTCTGGAGAGTCATTATAACCAAATACCGTGAGTGGTCTTACTATTTTAAGTCCAGGCGTATCCAAGGGAACCAAGATCATACTTTGCTGATGATGTCGCCCTGCATCTGGATTGGTTTTTCCCATGACGATGGCAATCTTACAATGTGGGTCCATTGCTCCTGAAGACCACCATTTTCTACCGTTGATCACATAATGATCTCCATCTAGCTTAATAGAAGTAGATATATTAGTAGCGTCGGAAGAAGCCACATCGGGTTCAGTCATCAAGAATGCTGATCGAATTTGCCCCGCCATAAGCGGTTTCAACCATTTCTCTTGGTGAGCTGGCGTACCATATTTAGCCAAGACTTCCATGTTGCCTGTATCGGGTGCACTGCAATTGAATACCTCGGAAGCCCATCTGACTTTCCCCATCAATTCTGCCAAAGGTGCATATTCCAAATTGGTCAAGCCAGGGCTTAATTCTCCATAAGCTTGTGGAAGGAATAGGTTCCAAAGGCCTTCTGCCTTGGCTTGCTCTTTGATGGCTTCCAACTTGGGCCATTTCTTCCAAGCATTTTCTGGCTTATGACTGAATTCATTCCATTCTTTCTCAGCGGGATAGATATACAAGTCCATAAACTGCTGGACGCGTTGCTGTAATTCCTTTGATTTATCGCTATATTCAAAATTCATTGATAATCGTTATTAGGGTGAAAAGTTTAAACGTTTGAAGTTGAAGTGTTGAGCAGGGGGTATTAGAAACTTTGGTAACTAGAAGTATTCTGTTGCGATTTGCGGGTTCGATCAGTCTCTCTGCTTAATCGTTTCGCCACTATAGGCTAAGATAGACGGCGAACGCTGCTAACATTTATCCTGCAATGAGATATCCACCATCTGCTGTATAGATACCGCCAGTCATATAGGAGCCTGCGGAAGAAGCTAATAGAACAGCTAAACCCGCCATTTCATTAGGCATGGCCATTCTACCACTAGGTAATGTGCTTTCTAATTTCTTGACTAGTTTTTCGTTTTGCCAGAGCGCTGCACTCAGTTTGGTCTTAACTAGGCCGGGACAAATGGCGTTGCTTCGAATACCGTATTTTCCCCATTCTTTGGCCTGATTTTTTGTCAGCATAATCAAAGCCGCTTTACTCGTGCTATATAAACCCAAGCCGAAACCTGGGTGGATGCCTTCGACAGAACTGATATTAATGACAGCGCCTCCTCCTCTTTCTTTCATAGAAGGTAGACAAAGATTAGACAAGACCCAAGGGGCTTTGACATTTACTGCCATAATTTTATCAAATACCTCAGGCGAGGCATCTTCTACGGGTCCAAAAACAGGGTTGATGGCTGCATTATTAACCAAGATATCGATTCCACCAAAGTGAGCAATGGTTTTTTCGATCAAAGCCTCTCGTTGTGCAGCATCCCCAATATGACAAGCAATTCCGACTGCCTCGAAGCCTTGGGCGTTAAACTCCGCAGCCACTTCATCTACTGCATCTTGTTTACGACTGCTGATGACCACTTTTGCTCCATGCTCGGCGAGGCCCCTGGCGATCGCTTTACCAATTCCTTTACTGGAACCGGTGATAATCGCCACTTTTCCTTGCAGCTGAAAAGATTCCTTAATGCTATCCATGACCTTCCGTATTTACTCAAACATTAAAGAAATAAAGCGAGCCACGCAGGCTGGTTTCTCTACGCCTTGGATCTCCATTGTACAATCCCAAAAAACTTTCACGCCATTGGGTTCCTGCGTAGTAATTTTAGCGACATTGGTATGCATCCGCATGTGGCAACCGACAGGAACTGGATGTGGGAAACGGACTTTATCCAAGCCATAGTTAACTCCCATTTTGACACTTTCGATAGCTACGGCATCCATTATAAATTTGGAAGCCATGGATACCGAGAAAAAACCATGAGCAATCGGTCCTCCAAAAGGAGACTCTTTTTTGGCACGCTCCACATCGATATGTATCCATTGAAAATCTTGGGTAGCCTCTGCAAAATGATTGACCATCTCTTGGGTCACTTCTAACCAGTCGGAAACAGGCAAGTCCTTACCTTCCATTTCCTTAAAAGCTGCTATTGTTTCAAATTTCATATTCTTATATTGAATAGGTATTGATCCTTTTTATCTCGCCCAACCCCCATCGATCGTCAAGCAAATCCCCGATACAAATCGGGCTTCATCAGAAGCCAAGTACAAGTAGCCGTAGGCAATATCAATAGGGTCTGCCACAATTCTTAATGGAATGGTATCTTTTACGTTGACGAGGTGTTCTTTGGGGATAGCAGCCGTCATTTCTGTCAGTGTGAAACCTGGAGCTACACAATTGGACGTAATACCATATCTGCCAAATTCTAAGGTCCAGGTCTTGGCCATGGCGATAACCGCCGCCTTGGTCGCTGCGTAGTTGGTCTGTCCGAAGTTACCACGCAGCGCTACATTCGAAGCAGCAGTAACAATACGTCCGTAGCCATTCGTTTTCATATGAGGCACGACCGATTTGGTACAATTAAAAACGCCTTTTAGATTGACATCAATCACCGATTGCCACTCCTCTTCTGACATTTTCAACAAGGTGCGGTCACGGGTAATCCCGGCATTATTAATTAGGATATCGATTTTGCCATATTTTTCTGCGATGCCTTCTACCGCTTTCTGTACACTGGCCATATCGGTTACGGAAATACGTTGAAACTCCGCCTTTCCTCCTTCTAATTGGATACCTTGGGCCGTCTCCTCCCCTTCTTCGAGTAAGTCCCAAATTACAACAGTAGCACCTTCTTTTGCAAAAAGTTCGCTAATGGCTTTTCCGATTCCTCGGGCGCCTCCCGTAACAATGGCAACTTTGTCTTTTAGTCTCATCTTAACAAGTACGATTATATGGTAAACAAATAGTGATTTATTCTAGCTATACTTTATCGGTGCAAATTCCTCGGATGGTAGCGATGAGCTGTGCCTTCCATTCGGCATTATCAGCCCCGATAAAGGTCGGCTCTGAAGGTTGATAATTTACTTTAACGAAGCCCGTGATCATAGACCACATCATGTGATGTATCACCCAGGGAGACTTATTGCTCGAAATACTACCATCTTCCTGTCCGCGTTTGATTTCCTCTACCGCTATATCGATCGGGACATTTTGAATTCCTTTAATCTTCCGGTAGTAGATGCTCTTCTGCATGGATTCCGAGATTTTATTGAGCTTCTCGCCAGCCACAGTCATGCGAACGATAGTTAGGTAGTTCAGAATTAAGTCCGCGTAGTTTTTATTTTTGATACAAAAGTCAAGATAGTCTCTTACCAGGGCCATAAAGGCTTCTAATCCGTTCATTGAACGGCTTTTTTCCCAGCACAAGTACAATATATCGATCAATTCTTGGATGGCACGATAGCTCAATGCCATGTAAAGGTTCTCCTTACTAGTGAAGTAAGAGTAAAGCGTCACCTTACTAAAGTCACATAATTTAGCGATATCTTCCATCTTGGCATTTTCGTACCCTACGGAAAAAAACACCTTTTCTGCGGCTCGGATGATTGCTTCCTCTTTGTCTTTATTTTTTGAAAGTAGCACTGCCATATCTGAACTCAAAGTAAAGTAATTAAATTTGGATTTTCAAATGAAATTTCTTTACCGCATGCCAAACCAATTTTTTATTCTAAAAAAACATACTTAATCAGGATATAAATACAATTAAAAATTTACCTTTACCTGTACTTAGATAGATTGTAGTCCTTACCACGGGATGCTACTTTCACCTGAGTAAAGCTTAAACTAGTTAAAAAACCAACGTATTGATGATGGCATAAAGTGCTATCAGTAAATGGTATTATCAATACAAAACAAGTTAGTTTCCCAAAAACTAAAGTATCATTGATTAATATCATCTAAACTTAATAGGCATGAGATTTAATATTTACTATCGGTTCATTCTATTGCTCCTGGCAGTAGTTTCTCTGAGCAGTGTAGGCCTTGCCCAAACCGAACTTTCGGGTACGGTCACTGACGACACTGGAGAAGCATTGATTGGGGCAAACGTGATCGTTAAAGGAACCACGCAAGGGACTGTTACAGACCTTGATGGGAAATTTACCTTTAGTACTACAAGTTCACTTCCACTCACATTGAATGTTTCTTACACGGGGTATTCTACCCAAGAAGTAGCCGTAACCAACAATGGGCCAATAATCGTACAACTCCTAGAAGGTATCTTCACGGAGCAAGTTGTTGTATCTGCCTCTAGAAAGAGAGAGAAGGTACAAGAAGCCCCCGCATCTATTACTGTTTTGAATGCCAGAAAATTGGAAGGTACACCACAGACCGACCCAGTTAGAAACCTGGTTAATGTACCTGGGGTACAAATTCAACAACAGAGTGCTGCTAGAATTAACATTGAAATGCGAGCTTCCTCTGGGTTGTTTGGCACCTCAGCTTTCCCTATCATGGATTACCGAAGTTTGATCGGTCCTGGGGTGGGAACTTTTCAGTCTGACCAGTCAGGTATTATGAATATCGACTTGGAAAGAATTGAGGTGGTTCGAGGTCCAGGTTCAGCCTTGTATGGCCCTGGCGTAACTTCCGGTGTTATTCACTTCATTACTAAGAACCCAATTGATCATCCTGGTACTACAATTCAAGTAGGGGGTGGTGAATTAAGTACTTTCCTTTCTGCTGTGCGTCACGCTGGTGCCAATGAAGCTAAAACTTTTGGCTACAAAATCAATGCGACTTACAACCGTGGAAATGAATTTACTTTAGATCCTGATGACCCGACAGATGCGGCACAAATTGCTAATCTAAGGACACAGATTAGCAGACCTGCTATCACTGGCAAAGGACAAGTGGATTTGACACAACCTGGTACGGTTCTGTTGACACAAGCTGATCTAGACCCTGATGGTGACGGCAACCCAATGCAGAATGATTGGTGGAATGCTGCCTTCAATGGTACCTTAGAGTTCCGTCCACAGGATGATTTGAGTGTTACTTTATCCACTGGCTATAACACAGCTTCTTCTGTCTTCTACAATGATTTAGGAGAAGGACTTGCGCAAGCCAATGAAATCTGGACACAGGCTAGGGTACAAAAAGGAGGTCTTTTCGCTCAGGTTTTCTATGTAAACAATGATGGCGGTAAGGAAAGTAACCCTACCTTCCTTTATCAGTCAGGTAATATGAGTTCGGTCGGTCGGTCGCAAATTGAAGGCCAAGTACAGTACAACATTGAGACCCCTAACTTTCTGAATGCAGACTGGACTTTTGGTGTGGATTACCGAAATGCTACTAGTAGAACCAACAACCTGACTTATGGTCGCTATGAAGATGACGATGATTACAGCATCTTTGGTGGATACCTACAAGGTAAATTTGCAGTTTCTAAAAAGCTAGATATCCTTGCAGCGGGCCGTTATGATGACTTCAATATTTTGGATGAGGGTTTCTTCTCTCCAAGATTAGCTATCGTATATAAGCCAGATCCAAGACACACTTTCCGCGCTACTTACAACCGTGCTGGCGCGCCTCCAGGTGCCTTGGTATACAATATTGATTTCCCAGTTAATGCACCAGTTCCTGGTCTTTTTGACTTTTGGTTATCTGGTCAACGGGATTTGCATCAATTCAGCGACAATCCGATGATTGATGTCACTATACCTGGCGTTCCTGATTTACCCTTTGGTACGCCGGGACTACCATTAGCTGTTCCATTCGGCGCTGTTAACGAAGGCGTATTAGCACAACTGATTCCAGCTTTAGCAGCTAATCCATCAACTACTGCTTTAGCTCCATTCATCGAGCAGTTTCTTCGGGCTTATACACCCACTGGCTTTACAGGTGCCTTGGTAGGTGTGAACGCATTTGAAAACAACACTTTACTGAATGAACTTATACCCACTAATGAAGCTACCGTTAGTGTCAACAATACGCTAGAGTTTGGTTATAAGGGGCTTTTTGCAGATAAATTCGGACTTTCCATTGATGTATATAACATTAAGACGAAAGGATTCTCCGACTTTACGCAAATCGGACCACTCATTTCTTTGGTCGGTTCTGATGTTCCTACGGATCTGGGTGCTGCGGTTGCTGGAGACATCACACCAGCGCTTATTGCTGCTTTGACCCCTCAATTGGGTGCGGAAGGAGCAGCGGCGGCGGCTGGACAGATTGCGCCACTCATTGGCGGTGCTTATAGCGCAGGCGGACAAGGGTTTGTTGATCAAGCCGGAGCGCTTTTCCCTATCTTTGGAGCAGTAGAATCTGATCAAGTACCACAAGGAGATGGCATCGTACACGTTCCTGCAGGTTATCGTATTTTCCCTGATGCAGAAGCTTCTTATTGGGGAATTGACCTAGCCATGGAGTATTATTTCTCTAGTGACTTGACGGCATGGGCCAACTATTCTTATGTAAGTGATACTGAATTTAGAGGAGAAGAGCTAGGCGAACCTGCTGACTCTCCCCTGTCTATTTTCTTTAATGCACCTAAGCATAAATATAGATTGGGATTAAATTATACACCGATCGTTGGATTTAGAGCGAATGCATCTTTCCAGCATGATGATTCTTTCTTCGCCAGCGTTGGACAATATACGGGTGATACAGATGTGAAGGATTTAGTAGACTTAGGTATTGGTTACAAGTTTGATAATGGCTTGGCCGTCGACCTTACTGGTACTAACATCTTCAATAATGAATACCGTGCTTTTGCAAACATGCCTAAAATCGGTAGAAGAATTATTGCGAAACTGACTTACACGTTTGGTGACAAATAATAGTTAGAAGCCTTCAGCAATGAGCAGCGCTATGGCACTGCGAAATTGTTGAAGGTTTTGCACGTGTTGTTTTCCAAAAGAAGCGTATTTTTTGCTTCGGAAAGCAACCTCTAATTGATTGTAGTTTGATATATATATAAAGAAGGCTTCCCGAATCGGAAAGCCTTCTTCTTTTTTAGGCCTATTTTGTAGGAAACTGACTAGATTTAATTTACCGATCAATCCTCCCAAATAATACTTCTTTTGTCCTCGTGCCAGGGTTCATATTTAGGCATATAGCATTCATCTATGGCTCCTCGGCGGATTTTAAGTGTCGGCGTTAGCATATTATTATCCGGTGACCAAGCCTCTTTGGCAATGATAACAGTCGAGATACGCTCATGCCCATGCAAATTAGAATTGATTTCTTTCAAGTGTATTTCCAACTGTGAAGTCACTTGCTCGGGCTGAAGTCCCAAGGCAATCTCAGACAAATTTATCAATGCTACCGGCTGGGCTATACCTAAACCCGCAACACAAATCTGCTCAATAAAATCATTATCACTAAAATGATTCTCTAGCTCAGTCGGAACAATAAACTTGCCCTTACTAGTTTTGAAAGCATCTTTCACACGACCTACAATCTTAAAATACCCATCTTCATCTAAGGTCCCTTTGTCTCCTGTGTGCAACCAATCATCCACCAGCACTTCTGCCGTTAATTCTGGCTCTTTGTAATATCCTTTCATCATCCAAGGCATCTTCATCAGGATCTCTCCAGTGTCTGGATGAATTCGCCCTTCTGCATTTGAAACCGGCCGACCTACGGTATGTGGCCGGTGACCAAATTCAGGCATCAAGGTAAAACCGCCAAAATTTTCTGTCATCCCATATACTTCCCTCAAATTAATGCCCAATTTTCGATACCACTGTTTTAGGTTTTCAGGCGTTATGGAAGCCCCCGTGAGAATGAGGGTCGCCCTGGAAAGACCAAGGGTTTTCTTGATTTTCTTTTTTACCATCGTGGAAATTATGGGTATTCGCAACATGCGATTCAATTTTTCCTGTGGCATTTTGGCTAAAACAGCCATATAGAACTTTGTCCAAATACGAGGAACCGCAAAGAACAAAGTAGGTTGTATATCTTGTAGGTTTTTCCCAAAGGTCTCCAAACTTTCCGCAAAGGCAATTGGGGCGCCACACATCAGTGCGGCTAATTCTACAGCGGTCCGCTCTGCAATATGATTCAGCGGTAGAAAGGAGAAGAAACTAGGGTCCTTCACCTCAAAGACTTTCAGGTTATTATTCAATACTTCATTCCGAATAATCAAGGAGGCATTCTCATAATCATGTACCACACCCTTTGGAGTACCCGTCGTACCGGAAGTAAAGAGAATCGTCCACATATCACTCATAGCAGGTTCATGTTGACCTTCGACTGGACTGTATTTCTGTAATACTTCATCCCAATCGTTCCCTCTAGTTACTTTTGCATTCCCTTCATAATGAGGGAATTTGATAATGGGCATATCCGCAGGAATACCTGCATCAATATTATCCCAACTATCCAACTTACCTACAAAAACAGCTTTGGTATCACTTTTGGGAAGCACCTGAGATAGTTGCTCTGCTGAAAGGTTAGCATAAAATGGTGTTGAGACATATCCTCCCATCATAATAGCCAAATCAGCGATCACCCAGTGGTAGCAATTTTTAGAAATGATACCAATATGATCTCCTTTTTTCAATCCCATGGCTTGCAAGGCGCTCACTAGTTTACGAGCCGCTTGCCCGGTCTCTTCAAAAGTCGTGTTCTTCCAGGTTTCTCCATAAGGCTGTCGTAGGAATACATCATTAGGTCTTTCTTTTTCCCAACGATAAAAATAAGCCAAAGGAGTAATTAAGTCTTCAAATAATCTGCTATCCATATTTTGTTCTTATTTAAGCATCCTGACAGATTTCGAACAGGATAAAAGTAGTAAACATTCGGATTACCAATAAAAATAAGCATTAATATAACCCTCTACTTGCGATATACAAAATATTAATTGCCGTCCCTGCTATTAGTTGTCAATTCAGCTAGGTAGATCTTAGGTCATAATCAAAAAAAATAACACATATACCACTCTCACCCATAATCGCTACGTTCCCTAAACGATAAGAACATTTTTCGCATCCTGCCACAAAAAATCGTAATTTTGACCGTTCTTATTAAACACCTCAGTTTTTTATAGCAAACAGCCTCATAGTTATACTTAATAGCAACTGGAATTTCCTTTTTCCAAAACATGATAATCGTTCATATTCTATTCTAATGCTGCGGTCTCATTAAAAGAGAGCTGCTTCTCTTACTATTGTCCCATTTCTATTGCGTTGGGCTTTAGTATTAGCCGTTCTAATAGAGCCCAGATTTTTATGACGTAGAATTGTAGATAAGATCCCTGAACATACTCATATGACTGGACAAAGGTAGAAACCAGACGACAGATGACAGATGAGAGATCGGCTAGATACAAGCCGGAAGTCCTACCTCAGCAGTCTCTTGTCTCGCTTCTGTCTTCTAAATGTCTAGTAGTATGATCCCTGAACATATCCTTTTATTAATGGGAGATAAGCAGAGTGTTATCCCCTCATCCCTATTTCTCAACGCTTTAAAATAGCTTATGAAGAGATCATTAATTTGGCTTTGTCTGGTGTTACTATTTACTACAAACTATTCCTTATCCGCACAGCGTAATTGTGCTACAATGGATCATCTCGAATTTGAACAATTACAAGATCCGACCCGACTAGATCGATTAGAACAACTTGAGAGACAGACGCAAAGGCTAATGCAGGGCGGTGCTAGAGCGGTAGAAGGAGTCATCACCATTCCTGTCGTTTTTCATGTAGTGTATAATACCACTGCACAGAATATCAGTGCCGAGCAGATTCAATCTCAGATTGATATCCTGAATGAGGATTTTCGCAGGTTGAATGCCGATGCCAATAATACACCCTCCGACTTTGCGGGTATAGCAGCGGATGTAGAAATTGAATTTTGTTTGGCAACCGTTGATCCCAATGGCCAAGTAACCAATGGTATAACGAGAACCCAAACTAGTAAGACAGAATTTCCACTGGTAACCAACCAGGATGCTGTCGCTGTTAAATTTAATTCGAGTGGTGGTAAAGATGCCTGGCCTTCGAGTGATTACCTGAATTTTTGGGTATGCAACTTAGGCGGTGGTACATTAGGATACGCTACCTTCCCTGGCGGTGACCCTGCCATAGATGGCGTAGTCTGTGGCTATCGCTTTGTCGGCAATCAAGGAACTGCTACCGCTCCTTATAACCTTGGACGCACAGGAACGCATGAAGTAGGCCACTGGTTATTTCTACGTCATATCTGGGGAGATGGTAATTGTAATGCAGATGACTTCGTCAGTGATACACCTGTCTCTTATACACATCTGACGCTGCCGACGAAGAGGATAG
>CAJXUM010000092.1 GCA_913060855.1 uncultured Lewinella sp.
GAGATCAGCCTCGGTCTCGTGGGCTCGGAGATGTGTATAAGAGACAGTCTTTGTAAATATCCCAAATAGGTAATCGCCAAGCACGTTCCCCATTGTCATCACCTGTTTGCTGAATCCGTTCCGCCAAATCATCATTATTGGAAAAGAGAGCCGCAGCGTGGTACCCAAAAGTACGTACGGCGCTACCCGTCAAGGTCGCTAGGTCGATCAAGATTTCGGGGCTATAGTTTTTGACCATGTAGTTGATACCATCGGCGAGAATGAGCCGGCCTTCAGCATCTGTATCAATAATCTCTATCGTTTTTCCGCTATAAGAGCCAATGACATCACTAGGTTTGATCGATTTGGCATCTACACTATTATCGGTAGCGGGTACAATCCCGATTAGATGGACGGGGAGCTGTAGCTTGGCCGCCATTTCTAAGGTTCCAAATACCGCTGCCGCGCCTCCCATATCACTCTTCATATAGTGCATATTGATGGAAGGCTTGATCGATAATCCACCGGTATCAAAGGTTACACCCTTGCCCACTAATCCTATTTTCTTGTAGTCGCCTGGTGTATTGGGCTTGTACTCCATGATGATAAAAGAGGCAGGATCTTCACTTCCTCGATTGACCGCCAATAGTGCTTCAAGGCCATGTGCTTTGATTTCCTTTTGGTCAAAGGCTGTTACGGCAAAGCCATGTTTCTGGCCCGAATTGATGGCCCACTCCGCTAATTCGATGGGCAGTTTCTTGTTACTCGGGGCATTCACGAGATCAAAAGTGCTCATTTGGGTATTGGCCATCGCTATACCTCGTTGTGCAGATTCCTCACAGCCTGCTCCCATTGCTTCGGTCAACAAAAACTGAACACTAGCACCTTTATCCGCTAATGGATGTACCTCAGCCTTAGTCGATTTGAAACGCCCAATTTGGTATGTACCTAATAAAAGGCCGTTGATTGCCGCTTCAATATGACGTGGCAAATTTGTTGGTTCGTTGCTATATAGCCAACTAATCGCTATATTTTTTCCTATCCTACTTTTGTACTTATGAGAAAAACTCCGAAAGGATTTAAGCACATCAGCAAAACGAGGCGCTTTTCCTAACCCCAACAAATACAATCGGCTTTCCTTCGCATAGATCATCTGCACTTCGCCCAGGTCGCCCTTAAAGTCTTCCTTTAATTTATCGCGATCCAATCCGGTATGGGTGGCCAATTGTTGAAGTGTATCATCAAACTGATCATTGGAGAAAATCGGAATAATTAAATGATCGGGCTTTGTATCTAGGGAATAGGATAGTTTAATTTGCATTAATCATTTTGCTTTTGGGGTGAAGAGGTATAACTGCACAGGGCCAGTATTATCGAATTATGGTTGATTTTTGGGTGCAGTAATTATCGTAAGGATTTAGCGCCTTTTTGACTAATCATGCCATCTCAAACAACTTCATTTTATGTGTTAGTATCCTTCACCTGACTTATTAAAAAAACAACGACTCTATCGCCTTAGGGAATTCCTTCCCCCATCTGGCTTCATTGTGTTGACCATGTGGGTCAATCGATATCTCGAATTCTATATTAGCGGCAGAACCTTGCTTTTCTACTGCTTTTCTAAATTGCTTAATATTGGGAACCATCGTATCACTTTCACTCTCACCTCCATAAATATACACTTTGGTATCATGTATTTCTTGGAAATTGATCGCATGAAAGTGAATATTAGGTGCAGCCCACAAGGAGGGAGAAAAAATCAATAGGCGTCCATACACTTCTGGATACATTAATCCAGCATAAATGCTAATGAGCCCTCCCATGGAACTTCCCCCGATGCCGGTGTGTATTCGCTGTGGCAAGGTACGGAAGTGTTTATCAACATAAGGTTTGAGGGTGTCAGCCAAAAAGCGCACATACTTTTTACCTTGCCCTTTACCCAAATTTCCACCGACACTTGGCGTAAATTCTTTGACGCGATCAGCCTCTGCATGATCTATAGCGACGACAATAAAGTCTCCAATCCCTTTTTCACTTAATTGCGCCAACTTCTTATCAATGGCCCAATTACCAAATGGGGCATAATCATCAAAAAGGTTTTGGCCATCTTGCAAATATAGTACAGGATACCTTTTTGTTCCTTCTTCATAATCGTGCGGAAGAAGTGCTGATATCCGGCGTGTTTTGATCAATTGCGGAATTTCGAAAGCTTCATCGATTACCTGAATCTTTGGCAATAAGGATGAATTATAAGGTAAGCCTGCATGCGACCACAGGTGTACTTCTTCTTCATGTTGGCGAATAGAAGCTAGTAATCGGCGATTTTGTATTTCCTCGCCATACTCATCCAATTCTCTCCCCTCCCAATTTGCCTTCGCGTATTTGTATTCTAAGAGCGGGGGCAAAGAAGTTGTATCCTTGAACAGGAAGCTATATCGCCCTTCTCCCTTTTTGGTCAACCGATAATTTTCATCAGGAAGCTGCCAGTTGTTGAAATTTCCAGCTATGTAAACTGGCCTATCATCATCTATTGCAGTACTCACCGATAGCGACAAGGTCCCTTTTTTTCCTTTCCTTTGAAACTTGGTTTTTTTCTCTGCCATGCCTCGCTGCGATATTGCCTTGTTTTAAAGCCTAAAATGCAAGCTTTCTAAAAAATTTGTGCAAAATTAAAAAAATAGCAGGGTTTATACACCTTGGTGGATCATTTTTGACGGCAGAGATGACGGATAAAGTATTTAAAAAGAGTTTAATAGGAAAAAATTGACAGAGGAGAGCAGGCTGGGGTATGCATTTTATTTTGATTTTTGTACATTAATGAGGCAGATTTTGTTCTCTTCGCCAAGCAAAACAACTTCAGTAATTACAATAACAAACTAAGAACTATGCAGCCAGTTTGGGGGATCGACCTTGGAGGTACCAAAATAGAAGGTGTTATTTTGAAAAATGGACAAGAGGTAGAAGTGCTTCATCGATTACGTGTTCCAACAGAAAAGGAAAAAGGATATGACCATATCATCAGCCAGATTCAAGCGCTAATAACACAACTTAAATCCGTGTCTGGTTTAAGCCCCGAACGCATTGGGATAGGAACACCAGGTACTATTGACCCGCATTCCGGCTTGATGAAAAATAGTAATACTACCTGCTTGAACAATCGACCTTTTAGGGATGATGTAGAGAAATACTTGGGAATACCTATAAAAATGGCAAATGATGCCAATTGTTTCGCTATTGCTGAAGCCAAGCTAGGGGCGGTACAAGAACATTTACCTACAGCTCAACTCGTTTTTGGCGTAATCATGGGGACGGGCGTTGGAGGAGGTATTGTATTTGATGGCAAAGTTTGGAATGGGGGGCAAGGGATCGCCGGGGAATGGGGTCATAGTTTTTTGGATAATTCAGGAGGCGATTGTTATTGTGGTGATGTGGGTTGCACGGAAACCATTATAGCAGGGCCCGCTTTAGAGCGTTATTACCAAGCACTTAGCGGCCAACATTTATCCCTAAGAGAGATTACTGAACGCCATAAGGCGGGAACAGATACAGCTGCTTCTCAAACCATTGATCGATTATTGCACTTTTTTGCGAAAGGGATTTCTAATATTATTAATGTCCTCGACCCTGATGTCATTGTATTGGGTGGCGGAGTGGGGAATATTGATCTACTCTATACCGAAGGAGTGGCTCGCATACAGCCTTTTATCTTTAATAAGGAGGTGAATACACTCTTCCTAAAACCGAAACTGGGAGATAGTGCAGGCGTATTTGGGGCTGCTTTATTGGTCAGCTAGGCTTATCCACATCATGTTAATTATTTGCTGTAAAAAAGTAAGCAATAAAATGTAGTTTTGCAGCTTGCCAATTGACCGTTAGGTATTTATTTGGTATTTTGCTTACAACATTCACGAAAATCAGGTACCTACTATGAAATTTAGCGTTTCTTCTTCCGAACTGCTCAAACAATTACAAATTGTGGGTGGGGCAATTGCTTCCAATCCAGTATTGCCTATTTTGGAAGATTTCCTGTTTTCCATTACTAGTAATAAGCTAAGCATATCGGCTACAGATTTAGAAACCTCGATTTCTACGGAGATAGAGGTAATGTCGGATGCCGATGGGGCTGTAGCTGTTCCGGCCAAAATACTCCTGGAAACCCTGAAAGCACTTCCACAGCAGCCCATTACATTTTCCATTAACGATGAGAATTTCGGCATCGAAATCACATCGGCTTATGGTAAGTATCGACTTGCAGGAGAAGATGGTAAGGATTTTCCAAATATTCCGGAACCGGATACGGTAGATACCATCAAAATTCAATCGCCAGCGCTTAACCAAGGTATTTCTAAAACACTTTTTGCGACCAGTAGTGATGAACTTAGACCCGCTATGACTGGGGTGTATTTTCAGATAAGCTTTAATAAACTGACATTAGTTGCCACAGATGCACACAAACTAGTTAAATACACATTTGCTGAGGTAACGAGTGAGGTTTCTACCTCATTTATCGTTCCCAAAAAAGCACTCAACTTATTGCGTTCTGCTTTGCCAGCAGGAGACGAGGTGAATATCGCCTTCAACAAAGCCAATGCCTTTTTTACATTTGGGACCACCAATTTGGTTTGCCGCCTAATCGATGCACGCTACCCCGATTACAATGCGGTCATACCTGTTGATAATCCCAACACACTAACCTTGCAACGTACTGATTTTCAAAATTCGCTTAAGCGGATTGCGATTTATGCCAACAAAACAACCAACCAGGTAATACTGAATATCGTGGATGGTAGCTTAACGATTTCAGCGCAGGATTTAGACTTTTCTAATGAAGCGACCGAACAATTGACCTGTACGTTTGAAGGCGAGCCTTTAAATATCGGTTTCAACGCTAAGTTCTTGGTAGAAATGCTAGGGGTATTGGAGTCGGACGAGGTGAAGATAGAACTATCCAATCCTACCCGCGCCGGTATTCTATTACCTACCGAAGAACCAGATGGGGAAGAAATATTGATGTTGGTAATGCCTGTTATGTTGAGCAACTAGAAATGGTCTTAGTCTGCTCTCAAAGCGTGACCGTGGCTAGCATTCTATAGCGCCTAGGAGCTCTTCGAAAGCTTTAGCTGTTGATTTTGCCTTTGCGTCATTTCGAAGCTAGTTGATCAAACCTTCTTTATGAAACACTATATTAGCCTAGGTATTTGCCTGCTTTTCTTCATGGCTTGCCAAGAGCAAGAAAAGAAAGCGTCGGCTATACCTGAAACGCTTCCCAATACGCCAGAAACGGTAGTGCGGCAATACCAAGCCTTAATGGATAGCAATCGCTTTGAACGAGCGGCACTACTCAGTACTCCTGATGGCCAGGCCATGCTGAATATGCTGGCCGAAATTATGGCCGGTGATCCACCGGACTCTTCGATTATTCACACCAATTTTCTAGACCTTAATTGTTCCGTTCAACAAGATACGATTGCTCAATGTAACTGCCTTTTGCGAGATGAATATGAAGAGTATGCCTCTCAGTTTAATTTGCTCAAGATAAACGGCCAATGGTTGGTAGACATCCCAGAAGAGGATGAAGTGGAAATGTCGGAAGAAGAATGGTTGGACGAAGGGCGTGAAGAAACAGGCGAACAAGAATAAATGGGATGAAGAAAATTGGACTATTTTTTGGCTCTTTCAACCCTGTTCATGTTGGGCATATGATCATTGCTAATTTTATGGCTTCACAAACCGATTTGGATGAAGTCTGGATGGTCGTTTCACCTCAAAATCCACTCAAGTCTAAGGCCTCTTTAGCTTCCGATTATGATCGTCTACACCTCGTACAATTAGCGATAGGGGATCAGCCTAAACTAAGAGCGTCCAATATCGAGTTTCAACTTCCTCAGCCTTCTTATACTATTGATACGCTTACTTATTTAAAAGAAAAGTATCCAGATCGAGCATTTGTATTGATTATGGGAGGAGATAATCTGGCGACACTTCACAAGTGGAAAAACCATGAGATTATCTTACGCGATTATGCGATTTACGTCTACAAACGCCCCGATTACGCACTAGGCGATTTGGAAAATCATGCGAGTGTACACCTGTTTGAAGCACCATTAATGCATATTTCAGCAAGTTATATTAGAAACTGTATTCAGCAGGGACATTCGGTGGCTTACCTGGTTCCTGATGCTGTTTTCAAAAGTTTGGAAGAAAGTAGCCTTTATAAGTAACAACTGGTTCGAAATAAAATCCGATCCATGCCTAAAACTTCCTTTAATTTTACTACGCCTAATCGATACCTGCCTACGATTCTGCTTATGGGGCCGTGCCTTGGTTTGGCGGGCTACTTTTTGGGGTCTTCTAGTCGATTAGGGGAAGCCTTAGTGGTTCATACGGTGATTTGTTTGGCTATTGGATATGGTTTACTCTTTATAATCTTTAATAAAGAATTGATCCCAAACAAGTTCAAGGCTGTGTGGCTAGAAAGAATTTTGCTGGGATTGGCCTTTGTGCTAGTAGGTGTATTGGGGACGGAAGTTGAGCAGGTAGTGCGTAATATACTGTTCGAGCAAGGGCCGTATCGCTTTTTTTCTTTAACCGGAGGGCATGCATTTAATGCTATTTTTAGCCCCATACTTGGATTTTCCTTTGATAAAGTATTAGTGGAAAGAGAAGTAGGGAAAGAGGCAGAAGAAACGGTCTCGACTACTATTCCACTGGAGAAGATACCTTTAAAGAAAGGAGAGCATATCATTTTTATGCAGTTGACTGAAATAACGCATATTGCCGCATATGATATGTATGCTTATTTATATGACGTGGCGGGCGAAAAACATTTATGTGATTACTCCTTGGGTTTCTTAGCGCAGCGTTTGCCTAGCCATTTTGTGAGAGTACATCGCAAATATATCGTCAATCAAACTTTCGTTTCTCGGATCACCCCTCACCACAAAGGGCGATATGAATTATTATTAGCTGATCAGGTAGGAAGTCGGTTAGTATCTAGCAGTAGCTACACGCAGACGATTAAGTCGATGATTAAAATTTCGGACTAGAAGATAGATTCCCATGATTTTTCACCTTCAGCGCCTCCCCATTCGCCAATTTATAGTACCCACTCACCTGTTTTGGCTGGATTAACTCCTTTTTCTGGTCTAGTTTGGAGCAAAACTAATTCACTATTATGTTCCAACAGATCAATATTCTTACGCACATTATTGCTGGTAGCCTAGCCTTATTGATAGGACTGATTCCCATTTTTACCCAAAAGGGGGGTACTGCTCATCGGAGATATGGACAACTTTTTTTGGTATTCATGTTTATCACTATTCTTACGGCGACGATTGGCGCATTATTCTTTCGTAGTCGTCCTTTCCTTACCGTAATCACTTTACAAAGCGGGTATCTTTCTTTTACGGGTTACCGGATACTAAGGACGAAAACAAATGGCCCGACCTATTTGGATTTACTGGCTAGTATTTTCCTTCTCTTTGTAGCGGGCCGCTTTTTATTTAAGATGGGAGGTAGTGAAGTGGTCTGGCATCAATCTGTAGTTTTGTATTTATTGGGTTTTCTATTTGTGGTTGGCGGGTACGATGTGCTACGTTTTTTTTGGAGAGGGCTGGCACGCTACTGGTTGATGGAGCATATTTTTAAAATGACGGCAGCCTATATCGCCTTATTTTCTGCTTTTGCAGGTACGGTCTTAGCGGCTTGGCAGCCTTACAGCCAGCTATTACCTTCTGTGATCGGAACGATATGGATTTTCTCTACGATGTGGTATTACTCGCGGAAAGGGCGGACTTTGGGTAGCGAAAGCTAGGTCTGTGGTCCTCGATGAAAAAATGGGAGGAATAATTGCGGGTTTCGATTTATAGCTCGAAACCCGCAACTTAGGAATCTTGAAAGAGGCTTAAATACCGCCAGAATTCATTTCAATATTTTCCAATTCCTTCAAGAATCTGACAGGATCTTTAAAACCCTTACTAATCGTGATTCTTTGGTTGTTCTCATTGAAGTAAACATAAGAAGGATAGCTAAGTTTCCCGTCTAACATGGCATAAGCCAAGGTGTGTATCGGACGTCGGCCACCATCTACCAATTCAAAGTTTTTACCCTGAAAGACGACAGGGTCTTCTTTTTCGGCATTAAACTTCACGGCATAATAATGCTCGTTCATGTAATTGATAACCGTTTGATCGGTGAAAGTCTTTTTATCCATCACTTTGCACCATCCACACCAATCGGTATATACATCGATGAAGATTTTGCGTTTTTCAGCATTATTAGCTTGAATCGCCTCATCAAAAGTCATCCATTTAATTCCCCCTTCCACATAATGAGGATTGGGTTTATTAGCCACCATCTGAGTGGGAGTAGCTTCTGAAGCTACTGTTGGTGTAGTGGTGGAAGTTGCACCGTCTGTCTTTGGATTGCAACTAGACAAGGCAAGAGCCATGATGAAAAGGAATGCAATCGAAGGTAAACCATATGTTTTCATGAGAAAATCTTTTTTATTAGTTAAACAGGTTTGACAGCCCAAAGTTGCCCCATTCCATTGAATATGTCCTACTGATGACGGTTGGATTTTATGGTTGAAAAAGGGTCTACAACGGGTTGTAGTACCTGTTTTATTGGCACTAATCTTTAATTTTAGGGGATTTTTCAATGATGACTAATCGGCTTTTCCGCTTATCGGTTGCCGCCTTTAACCTAGCCTCATTGGTCATCGCTATCGGTGCCTGATAAGGCGTACCATCATCAAAAGTAATCGTCAAACCTGGGAACGCAATATTGGCTTTCAAATTACCATCCTCAACTACTGCCCCTGGTAAAGGAAGACGGAATTGATAACCGCCGAATATATAGTCAAGGCGAGGTAACTCTCTTTGTCCTAAAGCATTGGCGAATTGATTCCAGGATTGATCCAAGGCTGCTTCTCGCGCTATTTGGTCATCAATATTCCCCCATTCTGGCTGAGGAGACCATGCCCGCTCTGCCAAACCCATCAATTTAGGCAGTAGATAGTACTCCATCATTTCTGCACCCTTAACGGTTTCACTCCAGAGTGCACCCTGAATACCTCGAATATTCTGGGGAGCTTTCAAGGGGGCCATATCCTTATAAGCTTCTTCTACATTAAAAGTGTTTCCGAGTGGGTCACGTGTTGTAGATTTCAGCACATCATACGGAAGTATTTCAAAGGCTTTTCGGGTATCGGTAAAACCTCCCCAATAAAAACCTGGTTCCTCTGGGTCCTTATTGTAGGCTAAATCAAAATAGAGATTCGTTACATTGCAAATTACAATAGGGTAACCTGCATTGGCCAATCTATGCCCTAAATCTTGGTTTCCCCAAAGATTTTGCCACACATAGGGGAGAAAGTTGGCGTCGGTGAAATCGGGATGAGGTATATAAGAACCATCATCTTGTTTGATTAAGGCAATTTCTTCCCAACCGGCTGTAATTAGGCCTCGATCTTGGAGGATTTTATTGATTCTACCGATAAAATAGAAGGGTAGATCAGCTGCGGTTTCCACGTCTTCATTCTGAGCCACCAATTCTTTACAAATGGGTGAATCTATCCAAACACCTCCAGGTACCTCATCTCCACCCGTATGGATAGTTTGGAGGGGCACTTCGGCTTCCTCAAACATTTCGACGACATCATCTACGATAGTCTCATAAAAAGTATATAAAGATTCTTTGCAGACGCATACGACATTATCTGGATAGAATTGTACAGATTCGTACACCGATTTATCTTCAAAATCAGTCAATAAATACTGTTCTGCAGCAGCTTGATCTCCGGCTTCCATCAGGCGGCGATAACGCGCCTCCATCGCTTTGATGGCAGCCCGCGCATGGCCTGGTACATTGAGCTCTGGTATTACTTCTATGTGCCGATCATGTGCAAATCGAATGATCTCTTTAAATTCTTCTCTAGTGAAGAAGCCATTTCCGTGCGATGATCCATTGTCAGGATCAGGTCCTGAGCCGTAAGCAGGTTGGAGATGGTTTTCTTCAGTGAGGGTATGCCCTCGGCGGGCACCGATCTCGGTCAGCTCGGGTAATTCTTCAATGGCTAATCGCCAGCCTTCATCATCCGTTAGGTGAAGATGTAGCTTATTGAGCTTATAAAAAGCCATGATTTCAATGGCTTTCATGATGGCTTCCTTGCTATTGAAATTTCGAGCAACATCTAAATGAAGACCTCTATAGTCAAAACCAGGTGCGTCCTCGATGGATATCGCTGGGATCTGAATTTTCGTGTTAGCTGCTTTAAATGCATCGACGGGGATTAAGCCTAACAGGCTTTGTATACCATAGAAGACACCTGCCGCATCTTGGCCAATAATATTGATGGATTGATCCGTAACCACTAAGCGATAGGCTTCGGCTTGTTTGGCGCCGCCCATACTGAGTTTAATTTTCCCATTCGATATCCCTGCTTGCACTTCGATAGTCTTTTTGAAGTGCTTCTGCATGAACGTAGCTAAATATTGTGCTTCCTTTTCGAGTGCTCCATCATATTGAATGGAAAGGTCTTCGGTCCATTCAAATAAGCCAGGATTAGACTGAAAAGAGCGAGGGGTAGGAATAATAGGAGATATTTCATCGGCCCCCAGTAGAGATAGCTTTTGATTGAGGGCAAAGCGGTTGGCAGCCGTGGGAATTGGATCTTTATCTACCGTAAAACGATTGATTTGTTCGGGACGATCGAAGGGCAGCACGGTGTAATCTTCTATTGGCACAAAGGTTTCGTTTTCTTCATTGACAAAATAGAGGCCCAATGGCGCATCAGATTCCTTTATGCCCCAATCGGATAAATCCCAACTTATACTGATGCTTTCTCCAGCGGGTAAGCTAAAAGCTGCTGTCGGTGCTAAGCGAAAGAAATCTCCTTTGATCAAAGAAACAGTAGCAGGCCCTTGCGTGGAGTTGACTTTGACCTTCCGATTGGTTTGATTATAGTACAATTGCCAATCCGTCCGATCAAGCGTTTGCGTTCCATTATTGGTGATGATGAAACGGGAGCGGTAGCCTGGCGCATCGCCTATTTGATTACTTACTAATTCCCAACTGATGGATAGTTGAGCCAATTGTTCGTTGAGGTCCATATCCTTGTTGGACGAGCAGGCCCATAGCCCGCATAAAGTGATAAAAAGAAAGAAAGGAAGTAGCCGTTGCATGTATTGTTTTTACTGATGAATCTGTCTCTTATACACATCTCCGAGCCAACGAGACCGAGGCTGATCTCGTATGCCG
>CAJXUM010000093.1 GCA_913060855.1 uncultured Lewinella sp.
CTACACTATCCTCTTCGTCGGCAGCGTCAGATGTGTATAAGAGACAGCTCTTCTTTCCTGCTTACTTTTGTAGCGTGATGCAAAACGTTTACAAATTATAATCATAATAAGGTGTTTGAAGCCTTGCCCAACTACTTTCAAAATCCAATGAACATGTTAAGAAACTGGACCTATTCTTTTTTTATTTTGGTTTGTACTTTGACGAGTTATACCTTATCAGCGCAAAGTAACGAACCCTGTCTTTCTCTTGCCTTAAATGAAGTCTCAGCCGAGACTGGTGACGTGATTTGTATTGACCTGACGACTACTGGCTTTACTGATGTATTGGGGTTGCAATGGAGCGTGATGTATGATCCAAGCCTACTGAAATTTACGGAAGTGAAAAACTTTGGACTACCACAGCTTGATGCCAACTCTTTTGGCACACCTGCCGTTGGCCCAAATAATGCGATCAGAATCGCATGGACTAGTCCTAATGGACAAGGTGTTGATCTTCCTGATGAGGCTAGGATTGTTAGTTTTTGTTTTGAAGCACTAGCTACTTCGGGGAAGGCGGTAGTGGAAGTGATCAATACACCTACGCCGGTTGAATTTGTGGATGGAGATTTAACTTTATTGTCTGTCAGCGGTATTGCGGGAGGAGTGCGATTCGGCGATACTCCTGCTGCTAGCTTGACGATAGACGATATTTGTGTATTACCCCCTACTTGTAGTGCTTTAGGTGAAGCACTAGTGGATGTGACGGTTAGCGGAGGAGAAGCTCCGTTGACGTATTTGTGGACAGGGCCTGGTGGTTTCATTGCCGAAACACCTGATTTTGAGGCTATGACAAAGGGTTTCTATACATTGGAAGTGACAGATGCTAATGGGCACGTAGCTAAAGGAATGGTGCAAGTAGAAGAAACAACTAATGTGAATATTGCGGATGCCACAGTCACTAAAGTGTCTTGTGAGTCAACTTCAGGAGGAGCTATTAGTTTGACCCTAGTTGATCCATCAGAACCGCATGAGTTTACCTGGAGTAATGGAGCAACAACGCAAAATATTGATCAATTATCAGCGGGGATTTATACTGTCACGATTACTAATACTGAATCAGGGTGTAGATCGGTGGAGACGTATACACTGGAACAGGAAGGGCTTCTGGGAAGTATTTTTGCTGAATGCTTAGGAGAAGACGAGGTGGAGTTATCGGCCTTGGTTTTTGATGTCTCGGGCAACACTTATAGTTATGCATGGAGTACTGGTGAAACCTACACGGGGCTCAATGAGCATAAAATCAGGGTTTCAACTTCGATGACTAATGTTGCGGTAACTATCACCAATAATGTGGGTTGCCAGTCGGTGATTGAGGTGAATGTGCCTAGTTGCGGTACGCCACCTGATGGTGGGGCCGGAAATAATGGCGCATGCTTTTCTATGGAAGTCGAAAATATAGCTGCACAGCAAGGAGCAATTGCCTGTGTAGATGTGAAGGTCAATGGGTTTAATAAAATATTGGGCGTACAAAATTCGATCAATTGGGATCCAACTCTGCTGGCTTTTAATGAAGCTAAGAACTTCAGTCTGGGTAGTGTGACGACTTCCTTTGGACAAACAGCGGCGGGCCTAGCAGCCGGAAAACTGCCGTTTGTATGGACCGACTCCGAAAGCTTAGGGAAAGACCTTGATGATGGGGATGTATTCTATACTTTATGTTTCGAAGTCCTAGCGGAATCTGGTTTCGCAACCGTAAACATAACTGAATCGCCTACTCCTATAGAGGTGATTGCAAGTGGTAGTGAGTCCAATGAACTATTGGTGCTACCAGTAGGAGTGATTCAAGGTGGAATAGCAATCGGCGATCAGGGTCTTAGTTCATTAGCGATCAATGATATTTGTATAGAAGGGCTAGGCTGTGCAAGTAGTGCCCTGGCTGAGATACAAGTAGAAATAAATGGAGGAAGCCCTCCTTATGCTTTTTCTTGGACAGGACCCAACGGTTATACTTCGAACGAGGCCAATATCCAAGGACCTGAACAAGGAATGTATACCTTATTAGTGACCGATCAAAATGGGGATCAAGCCTCCGCTTTGGCTTGGCTAGGGGACCACCAAGGTCTAAATGGAGTGCCTGGGCAGGTAACCCCAGTAGATTGTGCAAACCCCAATAGTGGAGCTATTGTTTTAGCAGGCCTTTCTTCAGGAGATGATTACACTTATACTTGGAGTAACGGCGCTACTACACGAGATATTTCAGGTCTTTCAGTAGGTCAGTACTCGGTCACGGTTAGTAGCGAGTCAACGGACTGTGTATTAACCCGAACCTTTGACGTTACGCTTGGAGCCATTCAAGCTGGCTTATTTTACACCTGTATAGATAACCCTTCGGGTTCAAATGCACTAGTAGAAGTGACAGCGCTTGTTTTTGCTGGAGGTGTTGGACCCTTTACTTTTGTTTGGAGTACTGGAGAGGAAGTCGTATCCAATAGTGAATCAAAAGTTCAGATCAATGCAGGGGGTTCGATCTCTGTGGTGATTACCGATGCGTTAGGATGTACCTATAGCTCTCAAGTTTTGTCCACCGCTTGCTTTGAGGGGTCTACTGGAGATTTTGCGGTGAGTTACGCTTATGATTGTGCAGATGATAGTACTACTGTAGCGCTGACGGCTTATGTCTGGGAAGGTGCTAATGGACCTTATAATTTTCTTTGGAGTACAGGCGAACAAATGGGAGGTAATACCCAAAGCACCATTAATGTCCCTGCGGCTGGTACCTATTCTGTGACCATTTCCGATGCGGTAGGCAACACGCAGGTATTAGGAGGAATAGAACCCAATTGTAGTGTGGTTAATGGCACGCCATTAGAATTAAGTATTGGCGAAGCCAATGCTACTACTGGTGAATCAGTTTGCTTAGCGGTTCGAAGTAAGGGCTTTAGAAATATTTTAGGCATTCAATATGCGGTGGGCTGGGATCCCGCACAGGTGGAATTGAATACGGTACAAGCTTTTGCACTTCCCAACTTAAATGCGCAAAATTTTGACTTAGGATCAAGTACTTTCCAGGATGGTCTTTTACGGTTTCTCTGGTTTGATCCCACGGCTATGGGCTTGAGCCTAGCAGATGATGCGGTGCTTTATGAAATGTGCTTTACGGTACTAGGCACAAGTGGAGAAGTACCTATTTACTTTGACCAGTCGAGTATGCAAACGGAAGCGGTGAATGAAGATGTAGTCAGTTTTGCACCCGTGCTAGACGATGGCCTGATTATTATCAATGGCGATGATCGGGTATGGCCCGGAGATACCGATAACAATGAATTAGCGAATCAGTTTGATGTATTGAATATCGGTTTGGCTTATGGCGCGACAGGTCCAGTAAGACAAGATGCTAATTTGGTTTGGCAAGGACAATGGGCGAGCGACTGGGAAGGGGAGACGCCGGCTACTGCTGTCAATTTTAAACACATAGACGTGAATGGAGATGGTGTAATCGATGCCATTGACACAACTGGGATTAGCCTCAACTGGGGCCGTGCCGCTAACTTTAGTCCCAATCCCTTTGAAGAATACCGTTCTACCCCCGGAGAAGCCAAGCATATTGGCGCTCCCATCTATATCGAGACTTATACGGTTCGCCCCGGCGAAACCGCTGATTTCAATATCCATCTTGGAGATACCGAAAACCCCGTGGAAGGAGCCTACGGCATTGCCTTTACTATTGTGTACGATCCCCTCGCCGTTGTCTACGGTTCTGCCCAGGCATCCTTCCAATCTTCATGGCTAGGTACTTTGGGAGATAACATGATCGTCGTCATGAAAGACGATCCCAATAATCATCGTATACATGTAGGACTTACCCGAATCGATCAAATGGAGGTGAACGGAAGCGGCCGAATTGGCGTCCTCTCTTTAACGATTGAAGATGTTATTTTCCGTAGTACCGAATACGAAATGGAATTTAAGGTGGAGAATATCCGCTTGATTCGTAACAACGAACAAGAGATCATTGTAGATGAGGTGGAAACCGTTGCGATGGTGAATGAATCCCCTTTGGATACCGATGATCTACCTGCTGCGCAACGTCTTACATTATATCCAAACCCGACTACCGACCAAGTTTTTATCCAATACCTGGATATTCAAATGGACTATGTTCAAGTTTTCAATGCGAATGGGGAAATGATAAAGGAATATAAAGCTATGAATCAGATCTCCCTCGAAGGCCTTCCTGCTACCACCTATCTCCTACGCTTTGTAGGGCCAGAAGGGGTGGTACTGAAAAAGGTCATCAAACAATAGAGTAGGGGCAGTCCGCTCTCCGGATTGGACTGCCCTTCTTTTCTTTGATTTTCAATACTATTTCTCATTTACCTGTTGCTAATTATTGCCGTTTGGTAGTCTAACTAGAAGCCTATGAACAATAGGTTTCAAACGGGTATTTCTTTGTCTTATAAAACTAAAATAGAAGCTATATGAAAACTTTACTCAGCCTTTTAATAGCCTTAGTCTCTGTTACTTTTTCCTTTGGACAAACCGCTACCATTAGTGGTAAAATAACCGATGCCAGCGGGGCATTCTTAGCAGGCGTAACGGTCGAACTATTGGATGAAAATGGAGCAGTTGTGGCTTCTGTGGCAAATGTTGGACCGTATTCTTTTGAAAATATTGCTACCGGCCAAACCTATACGCTAAATATTAAAAAGAGCGGCTCCGTTCTGAATGGTTTATCTACCTACGATCTAGTGCTGATGCATCGGGCTATCCTGGGAACTGGCGACCCACTGGAATCGCTTAAACTATTAGCTGGAGATGTCAATGGTTCAAACAGCCTTTCTGTGGCAGATCTAATCAGCATTCGATTAATGATCCTTGGAATTATTACGGAACTGCCAGATGGTCGAAATTGGGGATTTATTCCCGCTGCTTATCAATTTCAAAACCCATCGAATCCATTTGCTGAAGTTGGAGATATAAGCCGCACTTTCATTCTAAATGAGGACATCAACGATCTGGATTACCATGCTTTTAAATATGGAGATTTGAATGATAGTGTCGTGAATGAATAGGAAATAGCAATACTTCCTTTCCATAAGACTTCCGAAGTTTTGCTAAGGCGTGATATAGTGAACTTCCGAAGTCTAATCCTCCTTAAAATGAAAACACCGAGACGGAATACTTCCAGTCTCGGTGTTCTTTATGTGAAGTGAATGAGAAAAACTCATTCATCTATTTGATCAGTCATAAAACCTACAGGCCAAAGGCAGTTTTTACCTTATCCACATAATCCAACTTCTCCCAAGTAAAGGTTTCTACCTCTTTCTCAAGGATTTCACCTGCCCCGTTTTTCAATCGTACCGTTTTTATTTCAGAGGGACGGCCCATGTGGCCATAGGCTGCGGTTTCGCTATAGATGGGGTTACGCAATTTTAGGCGTTGCTCAATCGCATAAGGGCGCATATCAAAAATATCGGCTGCTTTATCAGCAATCTGGCTATCAGATAAGTCCACATTGGCTGTGCCGTAAGTGTTGATATAAATATTGGTCGGTGCTGCTACTCCAATAGCATAAGAAACCTGTACCAAAATCTCATTACAAACACCAGCTGCCACCATGTTTTTAGCGATGTGTCTTGTGGCATAGGCTGCAGAACGATCCACTTTAGAAGGATCTTTTCCAGAGAAAGCACCTCCACCGTGTGCCCCTTTTCCACCGTAAGTATCGACAATAATTTTACGTCCAGTCAAACCCGTATCACCGTGAGGGCCACCAATCACAAATTTACCTGTTGGGTTGATGTGATAAGTGATATTATCATCATACAAAGCCTGGATTTCAGGCTTCATTTGCGCCTTTACACGAGGTATTACAACGCTGATGATATCTTCTCTAATTTTCGCTAACATTGCCTCGTCTTCATCAAAATCATCGTGTTGTGTAGACACCACAATAGAGTCGATACGTTGAGGTACATGCTCATCGGAATATTCGATAGTCACCTGAGATTTAGAATCAGGACGAAGATAGGTCAGCTCTTTTCCCGCCTTGCGAATAGCGGCCAATTCTTCTAGGATAAGATGTGCCATATACAAAGCTAATGGCATATAATTATCCGTTTCATTGGTAGCATAACCAAACATCATACCTTGATCGCCCGCTCCCTGTTCTTCTGGCGCAGCACGCTCTACCCCTTGGTTAATTTCGGGTGATTGTTCATGAATAGCTGAAAGAATACCGCAAGAATTGGCTTCAAACATGTATTCCGATTTGGTATAACCAATACGACGAATAACGTCTCTAGTTATTTCTTGTACATCTAGATAAACCTTAGACTTTACCTCACCTGCTAAAATAACCTGCCCTGTCGTGACTAAAGTCTCACAGGCTACCTTGGAGCTAGGATCAAAGGCTAAGAAGTGATCAACCAAGGCGTCTGATATTTGATCAGCGACCTTATCGGGATGGCCCTCAGAAACAGATTCGGAAGTGAATAAATATGGCATTTGGTATACTGTTTTTTTCTTTGTTAAGGAGTTGCTCGGATGTAATTCGCTGCAAAAATAGAAATACTTTTGATTTTCACCTGCTTATTGGAAAGACTAAACGGAAAGTGTTCAGTTGCCGGCTTTACAACGAAGCTCTATCTTTAAAATTGAGTAAAAAATTAAACCTATTTTACTTCACAGCTAAGAAGCGGCTCAATTCCCGTTTTCGTAAATAGCAAACCTTCTAGCTTATCTCCGATGGCAACCGGGCCTACGCCAGCTGGAGTCCCCGTATAGATCAGGTCACCCATTTGTAGCTTAAAGAATTGCGAAACATAGACAATAATATCTTCAAAGGAGAAGATGAGATCTTTGGTATTGCCATGCTGAGCGATTTCCCCATTCTTCTTGAGTTGAAATTCTATAGCGCTCCGATTTACCCTTTCGATGGGTACAAAGGGACTTATTACCGCAGAATGATCAAAGGCTTTTGCAATTTCCCAGGGATGACCTTTTTGCTTCAGTTGGGACTGTAGATCGCGTGCAGTGAAGTCAATACCTAAACCAATCTCTTGGAAATAATCTGCCGCAAATTCCTTCTGGACATGGCGCCCGTTCTTCCCAATCTTAAGGACAACCTCCAATTCGTAATGCAAATCCTTGGTGAAATTGGGGTAATAAAAAGGGCGATTATTGATGAGTAGGGCAGAAGGAGGCTTCATAAATACCACGGGCCTTGAAGGAACCGGATTATTGAGCTCTTTGGCGTGCTCCGCATAATTGCGACCAATGCAGATGATTTTCATATCAAGACTATTTTCACGCAAAAGTAGAAAAACTTATCAAGGTCCGTATATTTATTATCTTGTTGGATCTTCAAAAAAGAAAGACCAACAACATGAGCCAACTCGATAAACGCATTAACCTTTACGGACTCACCATGATTGCCGTCGGTAGCTGTATTGGTGCCGGTATATTTACGACACCCAATGTCGTTGCTCAACCGCTACAAAACCACGGCCTAGTTTTACTTATTTGGATCATTGGTGGTCTAATAAGTCTAACCGGGGCGCTCACCTTTGCTGAATTGGGGGGATTATTCCCACAATCAGGTGGCGTTTATGTGTTTTTGAAGCAAGCCTATGGTGATTTGACCGGCTTTCTTTACGGATGGGTTATCTTATTGGCCATTAATACCGGATCGTTAGCCGCTCTCGGGATTGCATTGGCGGAGTACCTGACTTTCTTTTTCCCGATGGAACCTGCTATCAAAACAATGGTTGCCGTCGGAGTTATCGCTGTTTTGACGCTCATCAATGTGATAGGTGTACAGGTAAGCCAGTCTTTAGCCAATATATTTACGGGACTCAAGTTATTAGCCATCGTAGGCATCATTTTGATAGGTTTCTTCTATTATGATCCTGCAAAAGTCGATTTTAGCCTAGCCACGGCAGTAGATGGGCAGATCAATATATATAGTGGGTTATTAATTGCTTTGATTGGCGTGCTGTGGTCCTATGGCGGCTGGCATCATGCGTCCTACGTGGCTGGCGAGACGATCAACGCCCAAAAAACAGTGCCCAGAGCAATGATGTTGGGTGCGCTGATCGTGACCTTAACTTATGTACTGGTCAATTTGGCTTATATGCTTTTGCTTCCTATGGATGAGTTATTGGCTAGTGAAAGAGTGGCAGGTGATGCCATAGCAGCAGTCCTTCCTAATGGCGGGCAAATGGTGGCTATCGCTATCGCTATTTCCATCTTTGGAACGATCAGCATCTATACGATGTCGGCTCCGCGCATTTACTTCGCGATGGCCAAGGACGGCATTTTCTTCAAGGCCTTGGCAGAAATCCATCCTCGCTTCCACACTCCGGCCAATGCTATGCTCATCCAAGCGCTATGGGCTATTATTTTGCTTCTTTTTTGGGGAACTTTCTCCAATCTGATTACTTATGTGGTCTTCATGGACTTCTTATTTATGGCCTTGGCTGCTTATGGTGTTTTCATCTTTAGAAAAAAACTGCCGAATCAAGAGCGCCCTTATAAGACGTGGGGATACCCTATCGTTCCTGCTATTTTTATTGGAATAGTAGCTGTCTTTTTAGTTAATACCCTTATTAATCGCCCAAGCCAGGCCATTGCTGGTTTGTTGATTGCAGGTTTGGGGGTGGTCGTATTTTATCTGTTTAAAAGAACCCAACAAGAATAAGTTATCGTACGCTTCTACAACCGTACAATTTTGTCCAACTCCCCTCAATCGGACCTATTTTGCCCAGGAAAACTGGCACTACAGCAGAATAGACCTTTAATTTGTTCATCAACAAAAACGCATAATGATGATGAAAAAGTTAATGTTCTTATTGTTGCTAAGCTTAAGTGCAAACCTTGTAATAGGGCAAAAATTAAAACCTATTGAATACGTCTGTGCCCCCTGTGGCTGTGATCAGGACGGAAAGCATTTTGAAGAGGCCGGGAGCTGTTCTTCTTGCGGGATGCAGCTGGTCGATAGTCGCTTTGACTTTGATAAAATGAGAGCGGTCGCCCAAAAAAAACGGAAAGAGGTAGCCATTCTTGTTTTCCCTGGAGTTCAAATTATCGATTATACGGGCCCTTATGAAGTTTTTGGGCAGGCGGGGTACCACGTATTTTTGGTGGCGGAAGCGGATACGATGATCCAAACTGCTATGGGCATGCAAATCGTACCTCACTATACCTTGGATAATAGCCCTCCGGCAGATATTATTGTGATTCCTGGAGGAAACGTTCGACAAGCTCAGAACAGCGATAAAGTGATCAATTGGATCAGAAAGAGCGAACCAGAAGCGGAGTCGGTCATGTCTGTTTGTAACGGTGCTTATATCTTAGCAGAAACCGGCTTGTTAGATGGCAAGGAGGCCACCACTTTTGCCAGTTTGATAGATGGCCTTCGAAATATGGCGACTAAAACCAAAGTAGTAGAAGATCAACGCTTTGTTGATAATGGTAAGATTGTCACTACCGCTGGACTTTCTTCGGGGCTAGACGGCTCCTTGCATGTGGTGGCTAAGATGATGGGCTTGGGAAGAGCGCAGATGATTGCCACCAACCTCGAATACAATTGGGATATCGAAGGCAAATATGTGCGGGCAGCCTTGGCCGACCGCAGAGTTACTAATATCTATGACGTGGTGAAAATTCATTTCCCTGAACGAACCATCTCTTCCTACGAAGGGGATGAGAATCAATGGACCGTGACCTGGGAGGTAGAAGGGGATCAACCGCCGATTGGTTTAGTGGCAGAAATGAATCAGGAAATCGCTTCCAAGACGGATTGGCAGAAGGGAAAGGGAAAGAAAACAGTGGATAGCAGTAATAACCTTTGGTATTTCACCGCTGATGATAAAACGGAATGGTCACTGCTGGTAGAAGCCAATAAGATCGCTGAGGGTAAACTAAAACTCCTCTATCATTTAGAAAAGGTAGACTAAGAAGTTGAGCTATTTAGAAAACAGAAGCGAGAAAAGAGTTGAGGCGGGCCTTTTGCCATCGATTGGCAAATCTCGCTTCTGTTCTCTCGCCTCTTTTTACTGCCGGTAATTGAATGCTGCTCTCATCATTCTTTAGGTCCTTCAGCCCAACTGGGTTTTATTTATTGAAAAATCCATCTCTACATCTCACTTTCTAATGACAACTCCCTAATTTCGCTGCTCAATCAAAAATGCAACACCTTGAAAGAGCAAATACAGGCTTTAGCAAATACCTATTTCGAAGAAGTTATTGGTCTTAGAAGACATATTCACGCGAATCCAGAATTATCCTTTCAGGAGGTTGAGACCGGGAAATTCATTGCCGGAAAACTGAAAGAATGGGGGATTCCGCATGAGCATGGAGTCGCAGAGAATGGTGTCGTAGGTTTGATTGAAGGAAAAAAGCCAGGAAATAAAGTCATTGCACTTCGAGCAGATATTGATGCGCTTCCGATAGCAGAAGCCAATGATGTTCCTTACAAATCCAAGAACGATGGCGTGATGCATGCCTGCGGGCACGATGTGCATTCGTCTTCTTTATTGGGAACGGCCAAAATACTAAATGAACTAAAGGATAATTTTGGAGGAACGATTAAATTAATCTTCCAACCTGCCGAAGAAATGCTGCCAGGTGGTGCTTCCATCATGATCAAGGAAGGCGTGCTGGAGAATCCCAGTCCGGCTAGTATTTTCGGGCAGCATGTACATCCGCCCTTGCAGGTAGGGAAGGTAGGATTCCGTCCTGGCATGTATATGGCCTCTACCGATGAATTGTATATGACGGTTACGGGAAAAGGTGGCCATGGAGCCATTCCTCAAAATTGCATTGATCCTATCGTAATTACCTCTCAGATTATTACGGCCTTGCAGCAAATCGTTAGCCGCCGCGCTGATCCTACTTTGCCCTCGGTAATGACTTTCGGCTATATCGCTTCTACAGGAGGTTCCACCAATGTAATCCCAAATGAAGTCAAGCTCAAAGGTACTTTCAGAACCTATGAAGAAGGCTGGCGAAAAGAAGCGCACCGACTGATGAAGGAGATGGCAGAGGGAATCGCTAAAGCCATGGGCGGAAGCTGCGACTTCCACGTTGCGAATGGCTATCCTGCTTTAATCAATAACCCGAACTTGACCGTCAATGCCAAGGCCTACGCAACTGAGTCTGTCTCTTATACACATCTGACGCTGCCGACGAAGAGGATAGTGTAGAT
>CAJXUM010000094.1 GCA_913060855.1 uncultured Lewinella sp.
CTACACTATCCTCTTCGTCGGCAGCGTCAGATGTGTATAAGAGACAGAGTCTATACTATTTCATTTTCACCATAGCGGTATACCATGCTGTACCTTGGAGCTTTATTGCAGAGGAGGCCCAGCAAAAAGACATCTCAGCGCCAGGCTTGTTGGGTTATTTGTTAAATCCTACTTGGACCATTGTTATTACCCTGGGAGCGGCTATTGCACTCATCAATGATTTGCCCGCTATGCTTCTATCCGTATCCCGACTGATGTTTGCCTGGGCTGAGGATGGCATTTTCCCCAAGCAAGTGGCGCGGATTCAACCCAAATACAAGACGCCGATCAATGCCATTTTACTAAGTGGCGGCATGGCTACCATTGGCATACTAGGCAGTCACCTCGCTGGTGATTTCTTTTTGGGCATCGATATTATGGTCACCTCCATGCTCGTCAACTTTTTACTCATGTGTATTACGGTGATTTCGCTTCCTACTTATAATCCGCCGCTAGCGCAAGCCGTTTCTATCTTCAAATCGAGAAATACGCAGTTACTGATTGCTATTCCAGGAGCTCTACTTTTGTTCCTGTTTTTAATTGTGCATACTATAAAAGATCTGCAAGCAGACGTAGAGGCGTGGTATTTTCATTCGACCTGGGTTTGGCTCTTAGTCATGGGAATCGCTTCCTTGATTTTCCTTTGGAAAGTACAGCAATTGAAGGGAACGGGTTTGAATGTGAAGGATGCTTTTAAGAATTTACCTGATAATTAGGGAGGTGAGGTTGCGGGTTGATGGGGTGGAGAGCCTAGGCCTTTCGAATGTTGTGCGCTATAAATTAAAAATTAATGAATACATGAACATCAAAAACACCCATACTCAACTTGCACCGGACCTAAGGATCTCCCCGATCTTGACTGGTCTTTGGCAAATCGCCGATATGGAGCGAGATGGTCGGGTCATCGACTTAGAAGAGACCGCCCAAGGTATGCAGGCTTATTTCGATGCAGGATTGACCACCTTTGATATGGCCGACCACTACGGTTCTGCCGAGCTGATAGCGGGTATTTTTGCGCAGCAAACAGGCCCGGAAAAACTCCAGCTACTCACTAAATGGGTCCCGGATGCCAATGGGCCACGTAGCAAAGAGCGGGTGCGGGAGGCCGTGGAGCGTTCTCTTCAGCGACTGCAAATGGACAAATTGGACCTCCTTCAATACCATGCCTGGAATTACGCAGACCCGAGTTGGCTAGATGAGTTATTTTGGTTACAAGAACTGAAAGAAGAAGGCCTTATTCGACATATTGGCTTGACGAATTTTGATACAGCTCATTTGAACATGGTACTGCAAAGTGGTATTCGGGTGGTATCCAACCAAGTGTCCTATTCCCTTATCGATCAGCGGGCGGCGGGTGCAATGACTGAACTTTGCCAACAACACGATATCAAAATCCTCGCCTTTGGCACCTTGGCGGGCGGATTTCTTAGCCAAAAATGGCTGGGGCAAGCTGACTCTCCCACTGAAGAACTGGCTACCTGGTCACAAATGAAATACAAACGATACATCGATATTGCGGGAGGCTGGCCACTGTTCCAGCAATTGCTGCAAACCCTTGCCAGTATTGCTGAGCAACATGATGTTTCTATCGCCAATATCGCTACGAAATACATATTAGAACAACCTGCCGTGGGAGGTGTCATTATCGGTGCGCGCTTGGGGCAATCTGCACATATCCAGGAGAATACCCGTTTGTTGGATTTTGAGTTATCCAGCGATAGTTTATCTCGTATTCAGGAAGCGGTAGCAGCGCTGCAGCCGATTCCAGGGGATTGTGGCGATGAGTATCGCAAACCGCCATTTCTGACTGCCTCGGGGGATTTGAGCCATCATCTTTCTAGTTTACCCGCACCTTATCCGGTGCAAGCAGTTCGAGAGGGACGGCAAAAGGCGCTAAGTGGCACCATCTGGGAAGACTTGGCTGGCTTTAGTCGTGCCGTACGGACGGGTAATCGAATTCTGGTCTCTGGTACTACCGCCACCCATGGCAATCGGATGATTGGAGGCAATGACCCAGCCTGTCAAGCTCATTTTATTATCGATAAAATAGAAGGGGCTATCCAGTCCTTGGGGGGAAAACTGGAAGATGTAGTACGTACCCGCATTTATATCCAAAAGATGGATGATTGGGAGCCGATATCACGTGCACATGGTCAAAGGTTTGGTCATATTCAGCCGGCCAACACCCTGATCCGGGCTGATTTGATCGGGGACGGGTATTTGGTGGAGATGGAAGCGGAGGCAGTGGTGGGTGATTGATTAATAATGAAGAATTGATAATTAGTAATGAGTGGACGAGGAATGGTGCAGGTCGGAGACCGTGCACCGGCAGCCAAGGACGGGGCTCCAGTGGGCATTAATTAGGATCGCAAACTTGTTAGAAAATAGATTTATTATGAAAAATATAGCTACTTACTTTTCTTTATTGACCTTGATTGTACTTTTCAATACAGCCTGCGGGCCGGCAAAACTAGCTACTGGTTATGTTACGCAAGATGGTGCTTGGTGTTGGTTTTCGGATCCACGGGCTATTTACAGCGGTGATAATATCATAAGTGGATGGGTCAAGGAGGATGGGAGTATAGAAGCTGCCGCTTTTAACTCCAAAACGAAGGCAGTCGAAACGAAGATGCTGTATGAAAAACTGCAATCGGATGATCACAATAATCCTGCATTCGTAAAGGCGGCTAATGGAGCTATTATTGCTACCTATACGACGCACTCTGGACGTGATGGCTTCTTTAAACAAACTACCACTAACGGTAGTGACGTCCTTAGTTTTGGAGCAGCAGAGAAGGTTATATTATTAGACTCTAATACATTGAAGGATTTTCCCAAGGTACATGTAACCTATGCGAACCCTTACCGCCTGGAGGCAGAAAATAATAGGTTATACTGTTTCGGACGTTGGACGGGTTACAAACCCAATATGATGTGGTCGGATGACAATGGGGAAAACTGGACAAAGAGTAAAGTTTTTATTACCAATCACCCCTTTGATCCCAACAATCGCCCCTATGTCAAATACTATTCCGATGGTCAATCAAAAATACATATCATCTTCACCGATGGTCATCCCCGTGTAGAGCCGACCAATTCCGTTTACTACGCCTATTATGAAGATGGGGCTTTTTATAGCGCAGATGGGAGCAAGATTACGGATATGGAGAACATTCCGTTTGAGCCCAAGGATGCCTCTGTCATTTTTCAATCTAATGAAAAAGAGGGACGAGCATGGATCGCCGACGTTGCGCAAGATGAAAAGGGGCAACCCGTGGTTTTATATACTAAAAGTCCGAGTGAGACCGACCATCGTTATTGGTATGCCAAGTATGATGGTAGCAAATGGATCAATCATGAAATATGCAAAGCCGGAAAGTGGTTTCCCCAGACCCAAGCCGGAAAAGAAGAACGTGAGCAGCATTATTTCGGCAATATGGTCCTCGATCCTGCCAATTCCAATGTGGTTTACCTATCGAGAGAAATAGATGGCGTTTTTGAAATCGAACGAAGAGAGACCAATGACGATGGCCAAACTTGGAAAGTCAAAGCCATTACCCAAAACTCAACTTATGATAATGTGCGGCCCTATATCCCGCGCGATGGCTCCGGCGATCAAGAAGTGGTCTTTTGGATGGAAAACCGGAAGTATATTCACTATACGGATTTCCAGACGGCTATTAAATATTATGTGCATAAATAGCACTCTGATATTAGATAATCGATTAGCTCCTCCCCATCGTATCCAGTACCTTCTTTTTGGGGAGTGGCAATAATCCAATGAAGATATTCTCCCAAAAGAATTGATAGAAGGATGGAGGTGACCGATGTTCCTTTAGGTAATTTGATCCTCCTTGGCTGATATTTTTAATGCAATCACCCGATAGACAAGAAAATATGAAATGGAGTAATTTTTTAGTGTCACTTGCCCTGATATGTTTTACTACTATTTGTGGCTTTGCTCAAACTGACATCAACATTGGGAAAAGTTATACGATCAACTCAGAGGTATTAGAACAAGAGCGGGAAATTCAACTTTATTTACCAGCTGGATACCAGGATTCCAAACAAGAATACCCCGTTTTATATATTCTGGATGGCCAATGGTTTTTTACTAATGGAGTCGCTATCCAACATTCCTTGCGGACTCCAAGTCGCTTGCCTGAGATGATCGTTGTGGGTATTCAAAACCAAAATCCGCTAAGACGTACCTTGTTCTGGGAGGAGCGAGATCAATTTTTATCCTTTCTAGAAATTGAGGTAAACGCATTTATCCATAAAAACTTTAGGGCCTCCACTGACCGCATCCTTTTTGGATGGGAAGCTGGCGCTGCTTTTGCCTGCTATGCCATTCTCCACCCAAAAAGCTTGTTCAGTGCAGCTATTGTCACGAATGGAGCCTATGCCGACGAAGAGATGCTAGATGCGTTTAGTCGGTTAAAAACACCAAGCCCTAAAAACTTGTTTATTGCCAATTCTAGGAAAGATATTTATTCGATTGATAATAGCACCAGTATGGTTGATCTACTAACAGAAAAGGGCCTTTCTCATTTGACTTGGGAATACCGTGAATTCAACAATGAGGTTCATGAGTCACTACCTTTCCTAGCTTTATATCATGGACTGAATCACTATTACCACAACTATAAGTCCCTTGTTTTTGGCAGCATACAAGAATACAATGACCTAGGAGGGCTGACTTATTTAAAAGACTACTATCAAAAGAGAGGCGAACGATTTGGATTCCCTACTGACATTGACGATTCCGCTAAGAATAGCCTCATCTGGTTGGCTTGGAAACGTGACAATTTTGAAGCTTTCGCCCTATTTATGACTGAATTTGAGGATGTACTATCCACTAGGAGATATGACTCCGCTTATTGGCAAAATCGCTTTGCACAGTTTTATCTGAAACACAATGACCTAGAACGAGCCATCTATTTTTTCAATCAAGGAATCTCCAAATATCCCGAAGCAAGTCGGATAGCAGTCATGCATCACGGATTAGGCAAAACCTATTTGAAGAAAAAGGATAAAAAAAGAGCCCTTCAACATTTTGAAAAAGCGGTAAGCTTAGGGGAGAAAATAAAAGACCCTGCATTGGAGACTTATAAGGAGGAATTGTTGCGGTTGAAAGGATAGCTTTTTCTACAGCGATGAATTCCAAGTATCGAAAACTTGAAACCACCTAATTTTAACTATCTTTTACCTAGTACTATTTTATATCCTTCTTTGACATTTCATACCAACGACAAGCATGAAGCCATTAATCCTTGTATCCCTTTTCCTATTTAGCACCATTGCCTACGCGCAACAAAAAAAGCCCAATGTTTTATTCATCATTTCTGATGACTTGACCGCTACAGCCGTGTCTTCCTACGAGAACAAGGCCTGCGCTACGCCAAACATAGATCAACTCGCGTCGGAAGGGGTACGGTTTACCAAAGCCTATACGCAATACCCTGTTTGTGGCCCATCGAGAGCCTCCCTTTTGAGCGGATATTATCCCAACGCTACCAAAACCTTTGGATATGTCAGTGGGCGAAAAAACATCGGCCCTGATAGGAAAACATGGCCGCAGTTATTCAAAGACAATGGCTACTATACGGCTCGAGTAAGTAAGATCTATCACATGGGTGTCCCTATTGATATAGAAAAGGGATCCAATGGTAAGGATGATGAAGCTTCCTGGACGGAACGATTCAATAGTCAAGGGCCAGAGTGGCAGGCCATCGGTGAGGCAGAATTGGTGCAAGGAAATCCCGATGGAAAAATCGAAAGGAAAGGTGGGAATGTGATGACTATTGTAAAGGCAGATGGCGATGATTTGGTGCATTCGGATGGTAAAACAGCTAAAAAGGCCATTGAATTGATTCAACAGCATAAAGATGAGCCTTTCTTTCTAGCAGTCGGTTTTGTTCGCCCTCATGTGCCCTTTGTGGCGCCCAAGCCCTATTTTCAACCCTACCCCTACGAAGAAGCCAAGCTGCCTCAGAAAGTAAAAGGCGATTGGGATGATATCCCAGAAAGAGGAATCAATTACGTGACTAGCGTCAATGGTCAGATGTCTTTGGATCAGCAAAAGAAAGCCGTTGCCGCCTATTATGCATCGGTAACGTATATGGATGCCCAGGTAGGAAAGGTGCTGCAAGCCTTGAAAGAAGAAGGCCTAGAAGACAACACTATCATCATTTTCACTTCCGATCATGGCTTCCATTTGGGAGAGCACGATTTTTGGATGAAGGTAAGTCTGCACGAAGAATCGGTTCGCGTGCCACTTATCATTAAAGTGCCGGGTAAAAAGCCGGCTGTTTGCCATTCCTTTGTGGAATTATTGGATTTATACCCCACCATCGCCGAGTTGAGCGGATTGAAAACAGCCAAACACATTCAAGGAAAAAGCCTGGTCAAAACCCTCGACAAGCCCAATCGAAAAGTCAGAAACATGGCCTTTAGCGTCACCCAAGGAGGGAAAACTTTTTTGCTAAGAACGGATGAATGGGCTTATATCCAATACAATGAAGATGCTTCGGCGGGGATGGAATTATTTGACATGACAAAGGATCCTCAGCAATTCACCAACTTGGCCAGTAATCCTAATTATGCGAAGATCGTATCTTCCTTTCAAAGAAAACTGCGGAAGAAGTTGAAGCAAGTGAGGAAGAATGACCTAGGCTTTACTTATCCGTAAATGACAATCCATGGTTAGAGTAATAATATGCCTTTCCCTGCTAGGCCTGACTAGCTTGAATACAGCCTTCGGCCAGCATCAAAAGTCAGCTGCCGAACTTTCTTTTATTGCCAAAGGCTTGGAATGGAAGGGTATCGCTATCCAAGATGAGAATTACACCATTTGGGGTTGTGCGCCGATACAAGGAGAGGATGGGAAAACACATTTGTTTGCCGCGAGATGGCCGGAGAAAAATGTTAACCCTGCATGGAGAAAGTCATCGGAGATCGCCCATTACGTATCCGATAACCCAGAAGGTCCATTCACTTGTTCAGATGTGGCCATCAAAGGGACGGGCAAGGACACCTGGGATAAATATGCGCCTCATAACCCTGAGATCAAGAAGGTGGGAGATAAGTATGTCTTGTTATATATTGCCAATACAGATTATCATCAGCCCCCTCACCCCGGCAATCAAAGTACAGGAATGGCCATTTCCACTTCTCCTTATGGGCCATGGAAAAAGGTGGGTAGCGATGGTCAAATCTTGCATGCGAATAATCCGAGCAAGTGGAATTATAAGTCTCGGAATGGTGCTGTCAACCCCGCCTTTCTGGAGTTTAATGGAAAATTCTATTTGTACTTTAAAACCAGTGGGAAAGACGGATTAAAATATGGATTGGCCATAGCTGACGATCTAGAAGGCCCCTATACTATCACTGATAGTCCCGTGACCTCCAATCAAGGTACCTTGGAAGACGGTACTGTGTTTGCTTACCAGGACCACATTTATTTATTGACAACAGACAATCATGGGCATAATACCGGAATCAAAGGAGGTGGTACGCTGTGGAAGTCCACGGATGGCATCAACTTCAAGCTGGAAGACGCTACCATCGGATACCGTACCTTACCCAGTTATTACGCAGATTATGATGTGCGCAAGGTAACTAAGATATATGGCGGTGACCCTAAATTGGAGCGGCCAAAAATCTTGATGATCGGTAACAAACCAGCTTATTTATATGGGCCTAGTGGCTGGAATTTCTTTGGTGGAGATAGGACGGTTTGTCATGTGCTGAAAATAAATTTTGATGAATAATAATCTAGTGAAACCGCTACTATCCCTTTTTCTGATCCTTTTATTCACGATCAGTGTAAATGGTGAGGAGGGAAAATCAAAAAAGGACAAAATTAAAGTCGCTTGTGTCGGTGACAGCATAACCTTTGGTGCTCGCCTCGAAGATCCATCTGCGGATTCATACCCAGCACAACTACAGCTATTATTGGGTGATCCATACGAGGTAAAGAACTTCGGCCTTGGTGGTTGCACCCTTATTCGAAAGGGGCGGCCAACGGTCTGGAATGAATTAGCTAAAATAGTCGAGATGAATCCCGATAGGATTATCATCAGTTTAGGCACTAATGATACCTGTGGAATGGGGACTTGCGGCGACCGTAGGTGTTGGGAGTATAAGGAGGAATACATCCAAGATTACAATGACCTCATCGATACCCTACAGCATTTACCCGCAAAACCTGACATCTGGATCTGTGCGCCCTCTCCAATGGTATTGGAAACGCCTGGCCTGAGCAAGGAGCGTATAGCGGGCTTGACCGTGCGAAAACCTAGGCTGCAAGAACTTATCGGCAAGATTAAGCATTTGGCAAAAGAGAAAAATGTAGGGTTCATAGATCTTAACACCCCGCTAGATCATAAGCCTGAATTGTTTACTGAAAAAGACGGAGTACATCCTAACAAAGCTGGCTACCGAGCCATTGCTTCGCTGATCTATGAACAATTACAGCAATAAAACTAAGCAATAGGTACACCCTTACTTCACCACCATCAAATTCCCTGAAAGCACTTTCCTTTTCCCATCATGCAAAGCCAATTCGACGAGATACATGTAAACACCAGCCGTTATCTGGCCGCGAGCCAGGCCACCGTCCCATTCGAAGGTATCTCCTTCTGTTTGTTGAAATAATCGATTGCCCCAACGATCAAAAATGGCGAGCGATTCCACTTGCATCAAGTTATCTCTGGTAAACAGCTGAAAGGTATCATTAATGCCATCGCCATTAGGTGAAAAAGCATTGGGAATATAAAGGGGATACTCCTTAAGCGTAAGTTGTACGATACTATCACAACCCAAGGAAGAAGTAAAAAGGAGTTCTCTTTCTGCAGGCGAATAGAGGCGGTAAGGGCCCATCTCAAAAACATCTCCATCGAAAAAGTAGGCTTCCACCTCTTCTTTTACTTCGGTGAGTATGTTTAGGTTTAACGAAATGATGCTGTCGCAGCCGTTCTTGCTTTGCACCGTACTGGTATAGTTGCCTGAAGTAGCATACTCTTCTCCACCAAATGTATAGGTCTCCCCTGGACAAACACGGATATCTGCCGTACCCGATAAAATGGGAATATTGTAGGTATAAAAATCTGATAATTGGCAAGTCGTATCCGTTTTGGTCTGGACTTGATAACGTCCCTCCTTTCGATCTAAGACCAATTCGGGGCGGGTTTCACCCACTAAGGCTACGCCCTCCTTGTACCATTGATAAGTCGTATTCGTTTTTTCCGGCGTTTTCAGGGTAAAATTAGCATTGCAGGGATGATCAAAAGTTTGAATTCTAGGGCCGAACAATTCCGCATCGGCTAGGATGAGATTGTCGAGAAAATAATAGGGATTGTCCGTTATATTCAGTTTGTCACAATCTGGACCAATCGCAATCGCGGTGATATCCTCAGGGGGGATAGTTGTGATCTCAAAGGGTAACCACTCCTTATCTCCTTGTACGCTAACTCTGCCAAGGACTCTCCAGTTTGGGCCATTGGTAGGGCAGCCAAATTCTTGATCGCCAATACCAAATGGGAGGTTCTTACAATCCGTCGTCCCATAGAGTACCACATCCATCGGAGGGGAGTTTTCGGCATCGATAAAGCCAATATGAAACTGAAAAGTGTATGGTGTTCCCGCTATTAGCGGAGCGCGTAAGCAAGCCCCTGTATATTCTTTCCAGTTTGGATTACCATTACCAATATATCGGCCATTACGAAAACCAATGTAGGCATCTCCATCCGGTAGCGGTAAAGGAACCGTAAATTGATACCGCATGAAATAGCCACAGCGGTGATAATAATCGGTAGTGGCCTCCGAGGCTTGTATCCAAGAAGCAGCGCAATACAATTCACCATTATTGGAGGGGCAGCAATTGGTATCTTCAAAAGAGGGATTCGGAATTAAAGAAGTAGGGTCCGCAGACTGACAATCACAAGTCGGATCATTCAGGTCGATCAAGCCATTCCCATCATCATCTATGGCATTGTCACAAATTTCTATGTTTTGGGCCTGCACAGTAAACAATCGCGAGCTGGTGACCGACAGTATAAATAGAAAATAGTATAAGGTTTTCCACTGCATTGATTAAAGGTATGGATAAGTCCGAAACTATTATCCAATAAAAAGCGGCTTGACGGAAAGCGGCAAAAAAATCACTTTACCTAACCTTTGAACCTCTTATTTCAAAACATTAAGCTCGCCCTGAAAAACCTGCTTCCCACCCTTCTCAAACTCAACTTCAATCCAATACAGGTAAGTGCCTAGACCAACTGTCTTACGGCCAACTGTTCCATCCCACCATCGATCTGAAGAATTGACGAAAAAATTATTGGCTTCATAAACTTGCCCGCCCCATCGATCAAAGATGATATACTTGGTTACAGTGGGGTTTAGGCCCGTCTCTGCCACCACTTGGAAAAAATCATTAACTCCATCATCATTGGGAGAGAATACGTTGGGAATATAGATGGGGCACTTTGCTTCCGATACGCTCGTTTTTGAAGTTAAGGTACATCCTGTTTCATCCATAAAAGTGAGTGTATATTCACCTTTGGCTAAGTCATCAAAGGATGGACTAAGCTGAACCGTATCATTATTTATGAGCGTAAAAACCTGTCCTGTCCCACCTGATAGCTCATAGACTATGCTGCCATTTGCTGCCCCACAAGTGGCAGGTAAAGATTCAATCGCTTCAAGAGCAAGCGGAGTACTTGATTCGACGATGACGTCTTGGCTATCCCCGCAATTGAGGCTGTCCTGAATAACCACCGTATAAGTTCCTGCGGTTAAGTTCCTGAAGAGATTTTCTTCCTGAAAACTTTCTCCATTGATAGCATACCGAATCCCCCGATCACTATTCACTTGTACCGCAATCGCGCCATTGTTTTCATTGCAACTGGTATTGGTTATCGCTACTTCTTCTATTTTCACTTCCTCTACTTCCACCACAAATGTCTGCTGTGTCACCTGGGTGTCTCCATTCAAACGGGTAGAAATGTCCACCGCATAGGCGCCAGATTGATCAACCTCTATAGATGGAACTGTTTCTGGGATCTTAACGCCTTCAAAATACCATTGGTAATAGATAGTGTCATAGGGTACATTTATCACGGCTTCTAAAAGGA
>CAJXUM010000095.1 GCA_913060855.1 uncultured Lewinella sp.
AAGAGACAGATTAGATACTCCGCACTGGCTTTGCTTTCTACCGTCACAATAAGCGTCGCCTTTTCGCCTTGCTTCAATTGCGTGACAAGCTGTCCATCCTGCTGTAGGCGACTATCGACTTGGAATGTTTTTTCTTCTTTAGCAGGAGATGAGTTCCAAAAACTTTGGAAAGCGGTAAAGTATAAGGTGCCTGCTCCTGTTTTTTGTACCTGCAGGCTATCCGCAGAAGAAGGTAGGCTAAATCGCTGCGGGAAAGTATCTACACTAGCCTCATACAATCCACTCAATTGCAGTTGCGCTTTGTTTTTTATTGTTCCTTTTTCTTTCAAAACGGGTGGAAGAATAGTGCGGAGAATCAAGGCCGTTTCCATCGTATTACGCCAAGCATGTCGCCGACCTGTATTACGTCGTTTCTCAAGAAAAAACTGTAAGACCTTTTGGGCCTGTTGAGGCTGATGAGCAGCTTGCAAAATTTGATAAGCCAGCAAGCTAGTGGTCATTTCATTTCGGGTCAATCCAAATGAATCTTCGCCCCAGTAATGGCTGCCAAAAATCGTTTGTTGGCGATAATGATTTAGGCTATCCAAACTATAAGGTAAATCAGCCAACTGCCGGATTCGAATCGTTTGTAATCGATCATGAATGGATAGTGGAAGTGTATCTATCTGCGCCAAATAATCCTCAAAAGGGAAGCTTTGCTGGGCTTCGGCCAAGAGCCTGAGGTTAGGTAATAAGCTCGGCGTTGCAATAGTATTGATATCGTTGGTGAGTGAGCGCAGGGCATTTTCCAAGCTCCGTGTGTCATATCCATTCTGCTGGGCCATAAGCAAAGCTTTTACGACATGTTTGCTCACCCAACCACTACCTCTACTCCGATTCCACCATCCCCAATTCCCACCGGGGTTCTGATTTTTTTCCAAGAGGCTAATACACTTGCTTATCAGCTTTTCTTCTTCGAATACTTCACCCAATTGTGCCCTGATTTCTTTTTCGAGTAGCAAGGCCATGAGTTTACTAGCCGTTTGCTCATTACAACCGTGTTTATAGTATTTGAGGTAGTCGATTTCCTGGATCAAAACGGACAGTATATCTTTCTCTACATATACCTCGACATCTCCTTGATTGGCCGGGAAGCTGAGTTGTAAACTGGTATCCCGATCTAAGAGAAGAAAATGACCTTTATGTTCTTCTGTTCCGCTGGGCAATACGGGAATCGCTCTCTTTTCACCATCTTCATACTTGGCTGACAGCGCCTTAAGGGAGTAGGTGATGGCCAGGGAATCCCCGGCCATCCCTGCGTGTACATTAGTGGACTCCACCTTTCCGTTTTGGAGCCAAGTTTCCTGCCGACTCAATATCGTGTCGGCTAAGAGAAAGCGCGTTTCTATTTGTATAGAATCTGAGGTGTAGTTTGAGCTTTTGCCAATCAGTGTCGCGGTGTCGCCTTCGGTTAGAAAACGAGGGACAGCCAATTGGGCGATGACGGGTTTGAAGGCTTGGGTTTGTGCAAAGCCAACGCCACTTCGATTGCGGGTACTCATGCCCACCGCGTAGGCGTTCCAAGCCGTAATATTATCGGGGAAAGTTACTCTGAAAGCCGCTTCCCCTTTTTCATCCGTAATGACATTGGGATTCCAATAAGCAAAGTCACGAAAGGAAGTTCGGAGCCCTTTTGCTAAATTGGGCTGAAAGAAATCCAGGGCTGGTCCTCTAGTCGTGGTGATGATGATCACTCCATTCGCAGCGCTAGCGCCGTAAATAGCGGTCGCCTCATCACCTGATAAGGTTTTTATGGACCTAATTTGACTAGGATTCAGTTGACTCAGGTCTCCTACTTTACCGTCAATAATATATAGTGGATCACCTATGCTAAGGGTACTTTGCCCTCTGACTAAGGTCCTTGAGCTAGTCCCTTCACTTATACTTACTCCGGCTACCTTACCCTCTAAGTAATAGACAGGAGCATTTGATCTACTCCCTCTGATGCTTAATGCATCTTGTTGAATGATTGCTTTGGGGCGTCGATTGGAAATGCCATAGCCAGTGACCACTACTTCATCTAAGAGCATAGCGCTTTCCCCTAGACTAATATCATTCATACCAGGCCTAGCCTGAATCTGTTGCTGTTCAAAACCTGTATAGCTAATGATAAGAATAGGATTGGGCTCCGCGGTCACTAATTCATAATACCCATCTATATCGGTGACAGTACCTTGAGTAGTACCTTCGATTAAAATACTTGCGCCTATCAGTGGTTCTCCATTCTCATCAGTCACATATCCTGAAATCCTTTGCATACCACTTTGATAGGGATTTGGCCCAGCTTGCCTAGGTAATTGCGGACTAATTACTGGGCGAGCAAAGCTCAATTGAATAGTGGACCAAAATCCCTGTACATCTGGCAGGAAATCTACCTCTTGTAATTGTTGATAAAGTGTCGTGTTGGCTGAAATAGTAATCTCTCTTTGATGTAGATAGCCGTCAGTTCTAACCAGTGTGAGTTGGTAGGTACCTATAGGAATAGCTGGTATCTTTCGCTTTTGTGGTCTGTAAATAGCCTGCAGGGTATCGTTTTGCTGAAATAGGACAGCCTGTAAGGGGTTTTGCCTTTGATGGCGATAGGAAAATACATATTGCCCTTTCAACTTTTGTTGTTTTCGGCGACCAAAATATTCTCTAAATGGAAATTTAGTTTCTTGTCTTTGATGGATGCCGGGAGCATAAATCCATTGCCCTGGTGAAGGGGAAGGTAATATTTTGGGGAGTTCTTTCTGTTTATCAATGGGCAGTTCGAAAGCATATAATCGTTCTCTTTGTCTAGCTAGTTCATAGCTAAATCCGGCTTCAAAAATAAAATTAGTTTCAAGCCCATTTTTCTCTTTGTACCATAGTCTGGAACGATCGGTAAAAGGCCCCACTTTGATTGATTTGTTCCGATAGGTAGGGGGGAGCAAGTGCATGGAATGGGCATTGTCCCAGATAAATGCCGTTCGATTTCGGGGCAATTCTCGAAGGACTAGAATAGAAGAACGGATTAGCCTTTTTTCAGCATTAGTGAACTGCTTTGGCATTTTCTGCCGCGTAATTAGATGCCTTTTTTCCCACCTTGAATAGTGGAGTAAATCGATGGAAAATTCCAACTTATGCCCTTTCTTTAAGGTAACACGGTCTATGGTGATTTCTTCATCGGTGGTGCGAATCGTGATGCGATTAAGCCCCTCATTACCCATGAAACTGTATGGCTGGGGATGGTTTACATCATAATAGTACACCAACTTCCGGTTGCAGTAAATCAAATGAATAGGTACTGATTTCCCGTTTTTCACCAAATAGGGCGCAAATTGCGCTATATTTTGATAGAAAGTATCTTTTGTGATCGTATCGGATTGAAAATAGACGCCTTTTTCCGGAAAGCGCAATCGATAGTATAGCGAATTATTCAAATGCAACTCATTATACCACTTCCGATCTATATTGGTAGCCCCTCTATAGTCGGAGGGATCTGGACGGAATTCGTTATAGTAAAGCGGTTCTAAGCCCTTTCGATAGGGGATGGAGGCCGTCTGCATATGGTCATTTGAACCGAACTGCGCGTTGATGGCACCTACGGCTAAGTTTACATTCTTGACGGGGCGATCCTTGTGGTCTCTAACCTTTACTTTGACAGCTACCTCTTGGCCCGGCATTACCTGTTGGGGCTGGTCAATGGAGACTTGTAATAGCTTTTTGTAACGTATGATTTCTTTCTCTTTTTGATAAGCTTTCCCTCCCCATAGATATTGATAATTGAGGTAGTAAGTTTTTCCGCCAGGATCAGCTTGTTTCCAGGTGAAAACGGCCTCTTTTGTAAAACCCTCAGCCAAAGTGCCCTTGGCATGTCTGATGAGCCAGCTTATCGCTAGTCGATTCGGATTGTTGAGTTTAAGTTGCAAACTATCTCCTTGTCGAATGGCCTCAAAGTTGATTTGTGAAGTGTTGCTTCCAGAGCTGTTATCCTGCAAAACCAACCTACCCTTGGCTTTCTCTCCGATCAATTGGTAGCTGTAAATGTCAGGAGAAAGAGGGATCTCGAGCGGGAGTTCTACTTGTAGACTATCGGCTCTACTATCATAGTATTGCCGGGTAACCAGCAAGGCGGTAGTAGCAAGCGATTGCTCATTTCTATAGTAAATTCCTTTAATCACCCCATTCGAAGCGGTCAAACTAATCGCATCTTGGAGGGGACTGAAATGAAAAGACCTTACTTTCTCTTGCAATTCTCCATTGCTATTACTAAAAGTAGCGACGACCTTTATCTTCATCCGAGCGGGCGGAAATACACTATCTGGCAGATTAATCTTAGCGCTGCCCTGCTGATCCATTGCCGTTTCATAGCTCCAAAGAGTATCTGGTATCAGCATTTCCTGCTCGTGATAACTCAATAGGCGATCTACCACAAGATGGAGCTTTACCTGCGCATCAAAAACAGCTAACTCATTTCGATCTTTGGCACTAGCGGTCAATGTATAGTCTTCTCCCTGTCGGAAAGTATCCTGCGGTACATGGAGATCATAAACGACTTCATCCAGTTGATAAGCCTCGTAGGTGAAACGATGAGTGAGGTGGCGTAGCTTTTGCCTTTTCGGGTATTTCAGCGACAAGTTGTAGGTGCGATCCAGTTGGAGTGAATCGCTAATGGGCCAGTCCAAAACAATAGCTCCCGGAGAAATGGGTTGTATTAATGTGTCCAACACAGGGCCAGGTTCCTGATAATTTCTCACTGTCAACCGCACGCCTTTCCGAATGGGGCGCCCTTTTGGGGTAGTAACAAATGCCTTAATTTGCAAGGTATCTCCGACTTGATACTTAGGCTTCTGTGTGACCACATAACCATTTAAATTCTTCCGGGCCCTTCCCCTAAATCGCCAAGGAGGCCGCCAGTTCCCCCATTTAATTATCTGCCTAATATAGCCATAGGTTTGCTTCGTCCAGCGGATAGGACTAGTTACGATAAACCCAAAACGCGTCTGCGTAAACCGCTTATAACGCCTAGTTATTAGCGGACGATCCTCGTTTCTGTCAATGGTGTAAAAAAGAGTGTCTCCCTCCAGTTGTACCTCTAAAAAGCCTCCTCTATTCCTTCTTTTTAACCGAAAACTTTCAATGGACTCATCGTATCGTACTTTTTTTCGACCCAGTTTTAATTGGGCATTCTGTATTTTATTGCCCTTTCTATCCAGGACTCGGAGCATTAAATCTCGCTCATTATTGAAACTAATCAACTTATGTTCATGAATACTTTCTAGACTCGTCTCCAGCCTTTCATCATCTGGTGTGACAAAGATATAATGGCCATTTTGTGTCAAGTTTGGACGCTCGATGGTAGAGAGAGAAAAACTATCGACTAGGGTATGGAAATAAGATTCAGGAATAGAAATAGGCGACTCCTTGTACAGTAGACGAGCTTCTTCGGCTGTGATTTTAAACACTAATCCGATGACTTGTTCTTGAGCGCATAGTGGCGACAGCCACACCATCAGTGAGAGTGCGAGGTAGAGTTTTTTCATAATGAATGTCCTGCGTTTTCTGATAATAGAACTGAATCAGGAGGGCGTATGCTGCTTCGTATCGGGCTAGACTTTGTCAGCTGGCTTGCCAGGTCCGTAGTGGCTGGCGAATTTATTCAGTCAGCCTTCTCCGAAGATGACAAATACTTATTATGATGAGAGGAAAGGAAGCGGTAAGTTAATGAATGGGGCGGCGAGGCAGCCACTAAACCTCTAACCAAGAGTTGGGTAAAATAAAGAGAGGGGAGCTTACGGATGGAGTGACTGAGTAAACTTCTGAAGTGGGGTGGTCGATAGTTTGGAAAACACTTCCTCTCATTGACCCCATTTTTGGATGTATGAGACGAGCTCTGCTCGTTCGCGGTCTTAAGTTGCGGGCGGGAGCCCGCAACTTAGGCCGGCTTACAAGCATGAGCTTGTAGCCTACATCACATGATAATATGATGAACTGAATGATTTTTGATCGATAAAATGGATCCACTAAAGAGCAGAGATTTGGAAAAACCAAATCTCTGCTCTTTAAATATATGTTGGCTACAAGCTCATGCTTGTAGGCCGGTTTTGGCTGCGAGCCTGCTCGCTGTAAGTAATTATAGTACTTGTATGTAGCATCTCGGCGAGCAGGCTCGCAGCCAAAGACCGCAATACTAGTGAAACTAGTAACGAACATCCAATATTATATATACAAAAATGATGAAGTGGATAGAAGGAAATCTACCTAGTATCGACCAACCCACTTCTAAAGCCTTGCGCTGAGATAGCAAAGGAGATCAAGGCTTATTTTGTTGAATAAAGTTGCTCCGCTCCTCGCCAGCCAGTAACCCACTCCTACAGCTTATCCTATTAAATCGACAACTCAGTCTGCTTTCTTTGCAAATCGCTCCTTCTTAGGGCCATATTTGAAGAAAAAAAGAGCGATATGAAGATGCAGTACACTTTACTTTTGGGCCTTACGCTACTACTAGCCTATACGCCGTCCATGAGTCAAAACTGGATCAAAGGAACGGTGGAGACGGCAAAAGGCGAGGCGGTCATCGGCGCTAATATTTACCTAGAAGATACGTATGATGGAACTTCTTCCGATCTTGAAGGCCGTTTCCTCTTTCAAACAGGAGAAAAGGGAGCACAAATTCTGATAGCTTCCTACTTAGGCTTTACGGATTTTAAGCAAACGATTGACTTGGAGCATGATACCCTAGTGATCTCCATTGTGTTGCGGGAGAACGCTTTTGAATTGCAAAATGTGGTGATTACAGCTGGCGCCTTTGAAGCTGGAGGAGAAGGGAAGAGAGAGGTGCTAAAGCCTCTAGATATTCTCACGACAGCTGGTGCAACAGGAGATATAGCAGGTGCCTTAAATACCTTACCCGGCACCCAAACAGTAGGAGAATCGGGCCGGTTATTTGTACGAGGAGGGGAGGGTTATGAAACGAAGACTTTTATAGATGGGATGCAAGTGATGAGTTTCTATAGCGCTGCGGCACCCAATACACCTGGCCGATCTCGCTTTATGCCTTATATGTTTAGTGGGACGAGCTTTAGCACGGGCGGTTATTCGGCCGAGTATGGGCAGGCCCTTTCTTCGGCTTTGATCTTGAATTCTAAATTCCTCGCTACCCAAAACCGGACAGATATTTCCTTAATGAGTGTTGGGGCAGATGTGGGCCTAACGAGAGCTTGGGAAAATGCTTCTTTGGTTGGAAAAGTACAATACACGAACCTTGATCCTTATATGGGCTTGATTAACCAGGGTATTGAGTGGGTAGATGCACCGACATCGGGGGAAGTTTCTTTGGCTTTTCGACAAAAAATAAGTTCAAGCGGGATACTTAAGTTATTTGGAAATTTCAATCAGACAGACTTCAGCCTAGATCGCAGGGATCTATTAGACCCAACTCAAAAAACAAGAACAACTATCGGCAATCAGTATCTCTACTTGAATGGTATAGTGCAAGAGGTGGTCGGTGAGGATTGGACACTGAAGGGCGGACTGTCCTATACTCGTTCGGACGATGATATTCGATTAAATGAGGTAGTAGTAGCAGAAGAGGAAGCGGGTTTACATGCTAAATTGATCTTGAGTAAAACGTTTTCTAACAATACAGCGCTGAAAATAGGAGCAGAATATTTTGACCGACAATTTGTACAGCATTACCATCAATCTACTGATCTGTTTAGCAATCAATATGATTTTCACGAGAGATTAGGCGCTTTATTTGTAGAATCGGATATCTATTTGACCTCCTCCTTATTGGCTAGAGCAGGCTTACGATCAGAATACTCGGCTTTGAATCAGCGCTTTCACCTCGCACCTCGACTGTCTTTGGCTTTGAAAACTTCGGCCAAAGGCCAGGTATCTATTGCCTATGGTCGCTTTCAGCAAGCGGCAGAACGGAGATGGTTGATGGTGGCTAATGATTTGGGCGCAGAAAAAGCGGACCATTATATCCTCAACTATCAGCTTAGTGACAAGGGTCGTACTTTTCGCACCGAAATCTTCCAGAAGGATTACCGCGATCTAGTGAAATTTCTCCCTGGGGCCGGACAGCTAGCTACTGATTTTTCCAATACTGGAATGGGGTATGCCCATGGGCTAGAGTTGTTTTGGAGGGACAGTAAAAGCCTTCGTAATGTCGACTACTGGGTTTCTTATTCGTACCTAGATACGGAGCGGAATTACCAGGATTTTAGCGCCCAGGTGAGCCCCCATTTTGCCTCCAAACACAATCTTTCAGTAGTCTATAAGCATTTTTTGAATCCGATCAAAAGCCAGGTTGGCTTCACTTACACCTTTGCAAGCGGGCGTCCTTATGATGATCCTAATGCCGCGGGTTTCATGAATCAACGAACACCGATTTACCAAGACCTTAGTGCTAACCTTAGCTACTTGTTTCGGCAAAACATCATTGTCCACTTGAGTGCTAGCAATGTACTGGGACTCGATCAGATATTTGGCTACGAATTCGCCCATGCGATGGATGAAACGGGACGCTATCCCAGCAAAGCGATTCGTCCTCCTGCCAAACGCTTTCTATTCCTTGGCGTGTTTATCACGCTCTCGAAGGAAAAAACCATGAATCAGTTACCTAATTTATAATAACAACTCCTAAAAAAATAACAAGATGAAAAAGTTAGATTTGATCCTTTGTGCTTTGTTTTTCAGCCTTATTATTGCCGCCACACCTAGCGATGCTTATGAGAAGGCCATGCAATCTGCCATTGAAAGCCTATTTAGTGCAGAAAGCCTAGAAGATTATCAAACGGTTAGTAATAGCTTTGACCGTATTGCTAAAAAAGAAGCGAAAAAATGGCACCCTATATATTATAAAGCTTATGCACATGTCATTATGAGTACCATGATACAAGGGGCAACGGAGAAAGATGACCAATTAGATGCGGCCATGGAGTTACTGATTGCTGCTGATGAACTCTCACCTAACAACAGTGAATTACTAACCTTAGAAGGTTTTGTACACATGATCCGTGTAACGATTGATCCAGGTAGTAGAGGTCCGGAATATGCAGGACAATCTATGGGGGCTTTGCAAAAAGCAATTGGGATGAATCCGAAAAACCCACGAGCGCACATGTTACTATCTGATATGCAAATCGGAATGGCACGTTTCATGGGTGGCGATAATAGCGAGGGCTGTGCGACGCTAAAAAAGGCATTGGAATTGTATGAAAATGAGGAAGCAGCCAATGCTTTAGATCCAAGCTGGGGAAAAGAATGGGCTTTGTCGAAGAAAGGACAGTGTGAGTAGGGGAGGAGGTGTTGCGGGTGGGTGGGTTGCGAGTTTTCGAACCCGCCACTGACCAACCCGCAACCCGCAACAACTTTTAGGCAAAATAATTATCTTCACCCTATGGATGATTGGGCAAAATTTTGGCGAAGGCACTTGAAAGAGTCGCTACTGATTTTTGCGCTGGGATTTCTCAGTACAGGCTTCTTTTGTAGCAACTGTTGGGGGAATTTTGGTAAATACTGGGATGACTTTATCGTCACTGGGATATTTTGGCTGATACTTTGGAAGGGAAATGAGTGGGTAACTAGTTTGAAATTTGGTAGTATCACTTGGCAAAATAATCCTACTGGTCGTTTAATATTAGGCGTGCTTGCGCATGTTGTATATACGTTTCTAGCCAGTTTTACCCTAGATCAAGTATTGAGCTTTATTTACCGTGGAACATTTAGAATGGTTAATATTAGTGAGGCCATTAGTCAGAATTCTTCTTCTATTGTGGTGGCCTTAGTTATCTCCTTATTTATGATGGCCAGAGCATTTTTATTCAATTGGCGAGAGTTGGCGATTCAAAATGAGAAGCTGAAAACGGAGTCGATGGCTTCGCGTTTTGCTTCCTTGAAGGCACAAGTCAATCCCCACTTCCTATTTAATAGTCTGAATGTATTGTCTGGTTTAGTGTACCAAGATGCAGATCTTTCGGCTCAATTTATCAAGAAATTAGCAGAGGTCTATCGCTATGTATTGGACCAGCAAGAAGAGGAATTGGTGCCGATTTCAGAAGAATTAGCATTTGTTGACGCGATTGTTTTTTTACAGCAGATTCGCTTTGGGAAAAACCTCAGTGTTCATGTAGATATATCTCCCAATACGCCTTATCTCATTCCTCCTTTAGCGCTGCAGATGTTGATCGAAAATGCGATTAAACACAATGTGATTTCGGCAGCTTCTCCGCTAAAAATCGAGATGAAAGTAGAAGATGGTTATTTTGTGATTAGTAATACCTTGCAACCCAAAACGGTCATGGGCGAAAGCCTGGGCCTAGGCTTAGAAAATATCCGAAAACGCTATGGCTTTTTGACGAATAAGAGCATGGATGTGATCAAGGAAGATGGAAAATTTGTGGTAAAACTGCCTATAATAGAAGAAGAATGAATCGGATATTGATTATTGAAGATGAGCCCTTTGCTGCGGATCATTTAGAACGACTCATCGGACAAACCCGGCCCGAAATGCAAGTAATGGCCAAACTGCCAACCGTCACTGAGTCTATTGCTTGGTTGAAAGCCAATCAAGACTATGACCTAGTTTTTACCGATATCCAATTGGCGGATGGTATTTGCTTCGAAATCTTTCAAGCTGTAACGATTGAAGCCCCTCTCATCTTTACCACGGCTTATGATCAATATGCCCTGAAAGCTTTTAAACTGAATAGCATTGACTATTTATTAAAGCCGATCGATAAGCCCTCCCTCAACGCGGCTTTTGAAAAACTGGACAAATTACGTCAGAGCTCTCCTACGCCTCCCACTTTCACCCCACAGCAACTCCAGCAGCTGCTACAATCCTTGCAGCCTTCCTATAAACAGCGCTTTGCCATCAAGATTGGAGATAATATTCGACTTGTGCCCACGGCTGAAATCCTCTATTTTGAGAGCCAACACAAGATGACCTATCTAACCACCGAAGCGGGTAAAAGGTACCCAGTACAATATACCTTACAAGAGTTGGAAGATTTAGTAGACGCTAAGCAGTTCTTTCGGATCAATCGGCAAGTATTATTGCGAGACCGGTCGATTCAAGGGCTGTCTCTTATACACATCTGACGCTGCCGACGAAGAGGATAGTGTAGA